>DATHAG010000045.1:0-5661 GCA_035296825.1 Gaiellaceae bacterium
CGGGTGACCGCAGTGAGGATCTCTGCACATCTCCCCACCGAGGCCAGGTCGACCCACTCGACGTCCGCATGTGCCCCTTCCCCCGCCGGGCCGAAGACCACGGTAGGGATGCCCGCGCTCGCGAGAAGAGCGGCATCCGTCCAGAAAGGCACGCCGACCACACCGGTGGCCCCGGCATGGCGCCTGACGAGCTCGACGATCGGGTCGTCCTCAGGCACCTCGAACGGGTCTCGGGCGATGCTCGCCTGTACGGAGCCCTCGAAGTCTTCGACGCCACGGCCCGCCCGCTCGAGGAGCTCGACGACCTCGCGGAGCACCGCATCGGTCGTCTCGCCCGGGATGGTCCGCCTCTCTCCGGTCAGGAGGCACCTGTCGGGATACGTGGAGAACTCGACCCCGCCTTCGATCACGCCCGCGTGGAGAGATCCGCTCCGGAGCAGTCGATGCCTCGGCTCGGCGCGGAGTGAGCGATCGAGTGCGTGGAGGCCGACAAGCACGAAGCCCATGTGGGCTACGGCATCGATCCCGAGCTCGGGCCGAGATCCGTGCGCCGCCCGGCCGATCGTCTCCACCTCGAACGCGACGAAGCCGCGGTGAGCGACTGCAACTTGGAGCTCGGTCGGCTCCGCAACGATTGCACCGTCCGCGCCGCGGGCGGCCGCCACCGCCGCTGTCCCGATGCTCGCCGCCTCCTCGTCTGCGACGGCAGTCACAACGACGTCGCCCGCAAGCCGCGTGGCCGCCGCGTCCCTCGCCGCTACGAGGATGGCGGCGAGGCTCCCCTTCATGTCGTAGGCGCCCCGCCCGTAGAGCCGTCCGTTCTCGACCCGTGGTTCGAGGGCTCTTTCCATACCACCTTCGCCGACCGTATCCATGTGCGCATTCAGCATGAGCGTCTGACCGCCGCCCGAACCCCGCGCCACACCGATCACGTTCGGCCGTCGCGGCGCCGCCTCTTCGAGCTCGACCTCGAAACCGGCCGCCTCGAGCCAGCGCGCCACGTAGCGCGCCAGCTCCTCCTCCCCGGGTGCGCCCGGCACGAGCACAGGGTTCTGGGAGTCGATGCCGACCAGATCGGCGAGGAGAGAGGTCAGCTCTTCGCGCACAGGTTCAAGCGTAGAATCGAAGGGTGGACGTTCTCAAGCTGCCGGCTGTCCTCGCCGAGCTTCCAAAGGACCGGACGCGGCTCCTCGACAACCTCGGGCGAGTTCGCCGCGAAGTCGGGCCGATCACGTCCGAGCTCTCGGACGCGGTTGCCGATCACATGAACATCCGCCGCGGCGAGGTACACGAGGTCGTCTCTTTCTACTCGTTCTTGGACGTCCCGACGGATGCGGTTCGCGTCTGCATCGGCCCGGTATGCGACTGCCTGGGCGCCAAGGACGTGCTCGCCCGCGAGCAAGAGCAGGCGAGCGTGCCTGTCCTCGGCGTGGAGTGCCTTGGCCACTGCGAGCTAGCTCCCGTTCTCCTGCGCGGCGACTCGGTCGAGCCGGAAGCCGTCCATAGAACGAACGATGGGCCGTCCCTCGGCCTCGCGAGCCGAGATGCGAGCCTGGCCGACTATGAGCAGCGCGGAGGCCTGGCGGCACTACGATCGCTCCCGGAGAACGAGCACATCGTCGAGGAGCTGAAAGCGTCCGGCCTCGCTGGCCTCGGCGGCGCCGGCTTCCCGACCGGGCTCAAGTGGGAGGCGGTCGCAAAGGAGGACGGCCCACGGTACGTGATCGTCAACGCCGATGAGGGCGAGCCCGGGACGATCAAGGATCGCTATGTCATGGAGCTCTGCCCACACCTCATGCTCGAAGGGATGCTGATCGCGATGCGCTTCGCCGACGCAAGCGAAGGGCTGATCTACCTGCGCGAGGAGTACGCGGCCGCACGCGCTCGCGTCCTCGTGGCGATCGGGGAACTGCGGGAGGCCGGGCTTCTCGAGGGCCGCTCGATCGAGCTTGTCGTCGGCGCGGGCGCCTACATCTGCGGCGAGGAGACGGCGATGCTCGAGTCGATGGAGGGCCGGCGCGGCATGCCGCGCCTGAAGCCGCCGTTTCCGAGCCAAGTCGGCTACCTGGGTCGCCCGACCTTGATCAACAACGTCGAAACCCTGGCGCACATCCCAGGAATCCTGACCAACGGCGGCGAGTGGTTCGCCGGACTCGGGCGAAACGGTGCCGCGGGCGCTCGGCTCTGGTCGATCTCCGGTGCGGTGCGGGAGCCCGGCTGCTTCGAGGCGCCGAACGGCTCTACCCTGCGGGAACTGATCTATGGGTACGCCGGTGGCCCGACCGACGACATTGGCGCGATCGTGCCCGGAGGGGCCGCCAGCGGGATCCTCCCTGCAGACGCGCTCGATGTCCCGCTCACCCGCGACGGCTTGCGGGAATGGAACGCCGGTGTGGGCTCAGCTGGCGTCCAGGTGTTTCCGGCTTCCTACTCCCCGCTACGACTCCTCGCGGAGACGATGCGATTCTTCGCGGAGGAGTCCTGCCAGAAGTGCACGCCGTGCCGGATCGGAAACCGCGGCCTGCACCATGTCCTCGAGGAGCTCGGGCAGGGCACAGCGGTCATGTCGCGACGCCAGGTGGAAGAGTGGCTCGACGCGATGGCCCAGACGTCCATCTGCGGACTCGGACAGGGGGCGCCCTTCCCTGTCAGGAACGCGTTCCGCTTCTGGCCCGATCTCTTCGCCCCCCTGGGCGAGCCTGAGACGGCTATACGATGAGTGCTCCGGTGCGTGCCTCGGTCCCCTTCACGCTCGACGGAAGGCCCGCCACCGCGCCCGAGGGCGAGCTACTCGTCCATGCGGCAGCGCGTCACGGCGTCTTCATCCCGACTCTCTGCCACGACGACAAGCTGGACCCGTACGGGGGCTGCCGCATGTGCGTCGTCGGAGTCGAAGGATCGCCCCGTCCCCTTCCCGCCTGCGCCACGCGAGTTGCCGAGGGAATGGTGATCTCGACCAACTCGAGCGTGCCGCAATTCCGCCGCACGCTGACCGAGATGTTGCTCACCGAGCACCTGAATCCCGATCCTGGCGGGCGGCCGAACGAACTCCTGGACATGGCCGAGGAATTCCAGGCGGAGGCTCCGTTCATCCTTCCTGACGCCAAACGCGTGCCCTACGACGACCGGAACTCGCTCATGGGCTACGACCCCGATGCCTGCATCCTCTGCAACCGCTGCGTCCGCTACACGCAGGAGGTCATGCAGTGCTCTGCGCTCTCCCTGGAAGGCCGCGGGCCAGACGCGCGTATCGTGCCGACTCACGGGCACTCCTGGCTCGACACAGAATGTGAGCTCTGCGGTGGCTGCCTCGGCGTCTGCCCGACGGGCGCCATCTTCGAGAAGTTCGAGGAGGCAACCGAGCGACCCGAGCGCACGCTCGAGAAAGTGAAGACGACCTGCACCTTCTGCGGCGTCGGCTGTCAGATCGACCTCAATGTCGACCCGGAGACGAAGCGAATCGTCAAGGTCACCTCGGACCCAACCTACGTGTCGAACGAAGGCAACCTGTGCGTCAAAGGCCGCTTCGCCTTCAACTTCGTCCACCATCCGGACCGCCTAACCGAGCCGCTCGTCCGCGGGGGGGACGGCGAGTTGCACGAAACGACGTGGGAGCACGCCCTGGAGGTGGCAGCCCAGGGATTGAAGGACGTGAAGGAGCGGCACGGGCCGCAGAAGATTGGCTTCCTCGCGTCGGCGCGGTTGACGATGGAGGAGAACTTCGCGATCCAGAAGCTCGCCAGGACGGTGGTGGGAACCAACTCCATCCACTCCTGCGAAGCCACCTGACACGCTCCGACTCTTTACGGCCTGGTCAGGTCGTTAGGCAGAGGAGCGACGACGAACTCGATCCCCGAGATCGAGAACGCGAAGTTCCTGCTCGTGATCGGCTCGAACACGACCGAGGCGCATCCGGTCCTCGCCCTCCGGATGAAGAAGGCGGTGCGGAAGGGTGCCACGCTCGTGGTCGCCGATCCGCGCAAGATCTGGCTCACGAAGATCTCGAGACGCCACCTCCAATTGCGCCCAGGCACGGACGTCTGGCTTCTGAACGCGATCATGCACGTGATCCTCGACGAGGGTCTGCAGAACGAGGAGTACATCGCGAGCTACACAGAGGATTTCGAAGCTGTGCGCGAGGTCGTCTCGCGCTACACGCCGGAGGAAGCCGAAAAGGTCACCGGCGTCCCTGCCGAGGACATTCGTTGGACCGCGCGGGCCTACGCGACCGAGAAGCACGCCGCCATCTTCTACACCCTCGGGATCACCGAGCACGCGTGTGCGATCGACAACATCTGGTCCCTCTCCAACCTCACGCTCATGACTGGACATCTCGGCTACGAGTCCACCGGCCTGAACGCGCTCCGCGGACAGAACAACGTCCAGGGCTTGAACGACGCCGGCGCGAATCCCGCCTATCTCCCGGGCTACCAGCCTGCGAACGACCCCGAGGTCATCGCGCGCTTCGAGGCGCGTTGGGGCGAAGGAGCGGTTCCGGCATCGCCTGGCTACCGCCTCGACCAGATGATCTCCGGCCTCCACGACGACCGGATCAAGGCCTTCTACCTGATCGGCGAGAACCCGGCCCACACGGAGCCGAACGCGAGCCATGTGGAGGAAGGGCTCGAGAACCTCGAGTTCCTGGTCTCGCAAGACATCTTCCTCACCGAGACGGCTCGAAAGCTCGCCGACGTGGTGTTGCCCGCCTCGAGCTTCGCCGAGAAGGACGGGACGTTCACGAACACAGAACGGCGCGTGAACCGTGTCAGGAGGGCAGTGCCGCTCCCGGGGAATGCCCGAGAGGACCTCCAGATCGTGCTCGATCTGGCGGAAGCGATGGGCGCGGGTTGGCCCGACTACCAGGGAGCCGAGGACGTCTGGAACGAGTTCGCCGACCTGGCGCCGCTCTGGAGTGGCATCCGGTACCCACGGATCGAGGACGTCGGGCTTCAGTGGCCGTGCCTCGACGAGAACGATCCCGGTGCCACATTCCTGCACGCGCCGAGCCCTGCCCGTCCGAGCGGCCGCGGCAAGTTCTATCCGGTCGAGTACCAGCCGCCGATCGAAGAGCCCGACTCCGAGTACCCGCTCGTCCTCTCGACCGGGCGTACGCTCTACCACTACAACTCGGCGACGATGACGATGCGCGAGGACGGGATTCTCGATAAGCAGGAGGAGCCGTTCGTCGAGCTGAGCCCGGAAGACGCGGCGAGCCTCGGCGTGGGCGAGGGCGATTGGGTCCGGCTCGTCTCCCGCCGAGGGGAGATCCAGGCCCGCGCAGCGATCGGCGACCGTGTCTATCCCGGGCTCGTGTGGATGGCCCTCCACTTCGCAGAGTCGCGGGTCAACCTCCTGACGAACGACGTCGGCGACTCCCTGATCGGGATTCCGGAGTACAAGGTCTGCGCGATCCGGATCGAGCCGGTCAGGTCTGCCCTCCAGCCTGCCGCGCGCTAGCTCAACCGTCACAGAGCTGTCACATTCGGTGTGCCACACGCGCGCCGAGCGGCGGTACGCTCAAGCGCGAGCAGGCGGGCGGGTTGGGACCCGAGGTAGACGCGCGGGTAACTAAAGACCCTCGCTGTGCCCCCGGAGTCCGTGCGTTGCCGCGCCGGACTGACCGCTGGCAGAGCGCAGCTCGCCGCAAGTGTCGAAACCGAG
>DATHAG010000046.1:0-8033 GCA_035296825.1 Gaiellaceae bacterium
AGGAAGAACTCTACAACCCTTCTCGGTCTGGGCGCTGAGACGCCGTAGAAGAGCACGTTGCCCAGAAGTTCTTTCGACATGCGGGAACGGAATTCGTCTGCCACGGCGGGTTGAGACGGCGACACCTCAGACGGGATGAGAAGGTTGCCGAATGCGCTTCAGCTATCAGCTCATTCCGGAGCAGCCACTTGAGGAGTTACTGTCGGCGATCGAACTCATGGACGAGCTCGGGTTCTGGGGGTGCTACAGCGCGGACGAGACCTACCACAAGGACATGTGGTCGCTCTTCGCCGCGGCTGCGGCACGCACGGAACGCCTCCGCATGGGCCCGGAGGTCACCCACGTAATCCTGAAAGACCCGACGATCATCGTGCAGCAAGCGGCCACGCTCGACGAGCTGACCCGAGGGCGCGCGGAATTAGTCTTTTCGACCGGCAACTTGGCGATGCTGAGGCAGTACGGCGTGACGGTGGAAGGGGCAAGCCGATCGCACGGCTGCGCGAGGCGCACCATGTTCTCCGCACATTCCTCTCTGACGGGGCAATCGACTTTGAAGGCGACTACTACTCCTACGCGGGGCTCTTTACGGCCGCGCGGCCGATTCAGGATCCGTTTCCGATCAAGATGGGCGCGATGCGGGGCCCGCGCTCGTTCGAGTTGGCGGGTGAGATCGCGGACGGACTGCACACTGCAGTCGCCTACTCACGCGAAGCACTCGACTTCACGGCTGCCGCGTTCCGACGAGGAGCTGAGCGAACAGGGCGTGACTGGCGCGGACTCGACCTCGCTGACAACCCATTGGGCGCAATCGCAGCCGATCCCGAACCGGCCCGAGAGGCCGCGCGCATCCTCGCGGCCTTTTATATCCCCTCCATGCCGCGCGAGCTGCTCGCCCGGCACGGCATCGACTTCAGCGCCGTCCAGCCGATCCTTGATGCCTTTGCAGAGGGCGACGTTCGCCGCGCCCTGGAGCTGACCTCACCCGAGCTGGGCGCGACGCTCTCGGTAGCGGGGACACCCCGTGACTGGATACAGAAAATCGAGCAGGACTTTCTACCGGCCGGCTTCAACCACCTTCTCGTAACGTTTGCCGACCCCTTCCTCGTCGAGAGCTGGGCTGGGCGCACGGTCGACGGTCTTCCCAGCCTCGAAGACCAATTGCGGCTGTTCCACGACGAGGTGATGCCTGCAGTCACGTAGGAGCACGAACACGAGTCGCTTAGACCCGCACCTCGCGCCAAGCACCGGGCTCGTTTTGAACTTCGAGGATTATCGACTCGCTGCCTCCCACTCGAGGAAAAACTCGACGACCTTCTCGGTCTGGGCGCTGAAGAACACGAACAGAGATCGCTTGACGGGCGTAGATCGTCCGCCATCTGCTCGGTCAGCTTGTTGGTTGCGTTCTTACCGACCTCGTAAAACGCGTGGCCGTGCGGACCGCTCGCTCGTAGGGGAACCGCACGGGGTTCTCACTTAGTATCGTCAGCGCACAAGCTTGAGAGGAGCCCGGAACGCCCGACAGTGTCTGCGGCCTTGGTCGGGCGCCACCTCTCCGGGACACAAGAGGATCGGGCTCCCATTTGCTTTCTACCACGCAGTCTCCCTCAGTGAACCTTGCGAAAGCCCAGAGCGAGGGCAAAAACCTTGGACAGTGGCACTCCGAGGCGTGCCGACGCCCCCATCCCCCGCAGTTTGAGCTTCTCTCCGATGGCCGAAGGGAGCGCGCGCATCCTAGTCCTCAGCCGAGCGCCAATTCGTCTTCCCCAAGTGCGACTCGTTCAAAGTGTTCCTTTGCATCATCGAGGAGGACGGCAAGATCATCGAGAGCCGGATTGAGATGGATGAGCGTGAGGTTCGTGGCGCGCGCCTCCCGAGCTACACGGGCGGCGTCCGCCGCTGTGGCGTCTCGATCCGGACAGATCGGTGCTCGAGACGAGGACCATGCTTCGTGCAGGAGGTGAACTACGCCATCCGCAAGGTCTGAGCTAGACGCCTCGTACGGGGTATCCGTGACGAACGCGAGGTCGTCGTCGATGCGGAAGCCGACACTCGGCGCCCAGTGTCGCGGTTGCGGGCTTGCTCGCACTTCGAATCCACCGATCATCTGACTTCCGGGAGTCAGCTCATTGGTCGGATAGGTGTTCGTGATGTCGCTCGGCGCGATTGGCGGGCGGCGCAGCGGCTCCAGGATGTCGGCGCTGGTTTTGTCGTAAAGCCATTTGCCTGGAGCCCAGACGGTCGCTCCAAGGGGGAGCCAAGGCAGATATGGCAGACCGCATACGTGATCAAAGTGGAAGTGCGTCAGAAGAACGTGAAGCTCGTTGGCGCCCTCGAGCAGCTTCGGGTCTGCGAGGAGTCGGCGAGCCCCAGTGCCCATGTCGAGGATTAGTGCACGCCCGCCGTCACGTACTAGGACGCAGCCTGTCTCGCGAGTGGCGGATGGCGCGCCCCCGCCACTTCCGAGTATCGATACGCGCATGCCGCGACGCTACATCGTCCGCGCAGCGCCGAGTGGCGACCGGCATGGCTTACCCGAAGCGATCTCCGCCGCTCGTTCCGGACGGTTCGCCGCTCGAGGGACATCGAGAAAGCGATGGCACTGTGATCTCGTCGAGGCGCTGCCCAGGCCGTGATTTGGCATTTCAGCTGCCGACGCCGTCCGACCGGTTTTGCTCCGGCCGCCCGAGTCGGTAAGGTCGGCCCGACGGTTTCAGGGCGGCCTACTCTCGGGTACGTCTGATTCCGGTTGGTAGCCTAGAACCGCTGGATGTCGAGCGAAACTCCCACCACCCAGATTCACGAGGTCCAGCTCCTCCTCGAGCGGGCTGAAGCCGCAGGCAAGATCGACGGCGTCGAGCTGGCCGAGACCGTCGACGCGCTCGAACTCGAGCCGCCCGAGGTCGAGGCGCTCCACCGTGAGTTCGAAGAGCGGAACATCGAGATCGTCGAGCCGGTGAAGGAACCTGTGCGCGAGCCGACGGCGCCGCCGCGGAACCTGAACGATTCGATCGAGACCACCACAGACGCGCTCCAGCTCTTCCTGCGCGAGATCGGGCGCCACCCGCTCCTCACCGCCGCGGACGAGGTGGAGCTCTCGAAGCGCATCGAGCGCGGTGACATGGCTGCGAAGCGCCGCATGATCGAGTGCAACCTCCGCCTCGTCGTCTCGATCGCGAAGAACTACCGAAACCAGGGGCTGCCTTTCCTGGACCTGATCCAGGAGGGTATGTTCGGCCTCATTCGCGCTGTCGAGAAGTTCGAATGGCAGCGAGGCCTCAAGTTCTCCACATACGCGACCTGGTGGATTCGCCAGGCGGTTGCGAGGGCGATCGCCGACAAGGCACGGACGATCCGGGTTCCCGTGCACGTTGTCGAGCGGATGCAGAAGATGCAGCGCGCCGAGCGCTACCTCTGGACCCAGCTCGCGCGCGAGCCGAATCTGGCAGAGATCGCGGAGGAAGCGGGTCTCCCCCTCCAGCAGGCGCTCGAAGTCAAGGCCGCCGCGAGAGCGTCCACGAGCCTCGACCAGCCGATCGGCGAGCAAGAAGACGCGGTGTTCGGTGACCTCGTCCCCGGCGACGAGCCGCTCCCGGACGAGCTGACCGAACGCCATCTCCAGAAGGAGGCACTCGACCGGGCACTCGAGTCCCTGCCGGAGCGGGACCGACGGGTTCTCGAGCTCCGTTACGGACTCGGCGGCGAGGAGCCTCACACGCTTGAGCACATCGGCAAGCGGCTCGGGCTGACGCGGGAGCGCGTCCGCCAGATCGAGGTCGAGTCGCTGTCTCGGCTAGCGTCGCTCCGCGAGATCGACGCCGTCGCTAGCCGCTAACGCACTGCCGTCGAAGAGACGATCCGCCTCGCTTCCGATCCGCGCCTTCACAGCCTCGTAGGCCTCGTCCAGGAACGGTGGCCTCCTCTGGCGGTGCCCGTCCGAGCCGACCGTATGACACAGCCTCTCTTCCACAAGCCTCCAGCCGGCCTCCTGCGGCGCCGAGCCGTGCCTGCCGAAGAGGCTAGAGGCATTCACCTGGAGGAGCCAACCGCGCGCGTGAAGACGTTCTGCGGCCTCGAAGTCCTCAACCACGACATCCGCCCGCTCGGGATGGCCGAGGAGCGGCACGAGGCCGCACGACTCGATGTGCTCGCCGAGGCGCTCTGTGAGCCCGAGGCCGCCGGAGAACGGCATGTCGACGAGCACGGCAGCCAGATCGCCCAGCCGGTAGTGATCCATGTCCTCCTCGAGCAGCTCGACCGACGGCGTCACCTCGAATCCGAGCTCGAGGCGAAGGCCGAAAGCCGCAGCTTCTTGTGCCATCCGCATGTGCGCATCGCGAATCCGGTGCTCCCGTGCGGTCTCGAGCCTGAGCTGTGGCCAGACGTGAGGCGTCGCGTAGAGCACGCTCGTCCGGCGGGCCGCAGCCTGCCGGCAAAGAGACAGTCCCTCCTCGACCGATCCAGCCCCGTCGTCCCCGGACGGTACGACGTGAGAATGGACGTCGACGAACATCCAATCACCCTAGCGGCGCGCGTTCACGCGACCCGCTCGGGGTAGAGAAAGGCGGCGCATGGTTCCGGAAGCGAAGATCGTCAAGACCGAGAACGGCCTCGTACCAGAGGGGGAGGGCTGGTATGTCCTGAATGCACGGGATGCGAGCTGGTTGCATACTGACGAGCTTGGCGTCGCCTGCACCTTCGAGGGCGACGTCCGCTTCGCCGAGTACGGCATAAATGTCAGTGTGCTCGGGCCCGGCCAGCCGGCCTGCATGTACCACGGCGAAGAGGCGCAGGAAGACTTTCTCGTTCTGGAAGGCGAGTGCCTCGTCCTGATCGAAGGCGAAGAGCGCCTGCTCGGAAAATGGGACTTCGTCCACTGCCCACCCTGGACTGAGCACGTGCTGGTCGGAGCCGGCTCCGGACCGTGCGTGATCCTTTCAGCCGGGACGCGCGGCGGAGAGCGTGGCATTCTCTACCCGGTCTCGGAGCTGGCGCGAAAGCACGGCGCCGGGGTCGAGAAGGAGACCACCTCGCCGGAAGAGGCATACGTCGCGTACGAACGTCCCCGCCACGGGCCGTATCAGAACGGCTTCCTGCCTGACTAGCCGGGGCTACTCGACGCGGAGGTAGAGCCGGAGGCCCGGAGCCGCGGCCTGGAGCTCTCGAAGCGCGCGCGACTCGAGCTGTCGTACCCGCTCACGCGTAACTCCCAACTCACCGCCGACCTCTTCGAGGGTGCGGGGCTTTTGGCCGGAAAGCCCGAACCGGAGCTCGAGCACGTGGCGCATTCTGTCGTTCAGCTGCTCGAGTGCGAGCCCCAGTTCTGTCCCCTGGAGAAGCTTCGCGAGTGCCTCGTCGGGCTGCTCGCAGTTGACGTCTTCGATCATGTCCCCGTACATCGACTCACCGTCGCCGACCGGCGTCTCGAGGCTGATCGGATCCTCGACGAGCGCAAGGAGCTCCCGGACCCGCTTCAGCTCGAAACCGCTCTCGACGGCAAGCTCGTCGGCGGAAGGGTCGCGGTTCAACTTCTGGGTCAGGATCCGCCGGGCGCGCGTCACGCGGCGGACCTGCTCGACCACGTGGACGGGCAGGCGGATGGTGCGACCCTGGTCCGCGATCGCGCGCGTCACTGCCTGACGGATCCACCACGTCGCGTACGTCGAAAGCTTGTAGCCCATCTTGTAGTCGAACTTCTCGACCGCGCGGATCAGGCCGAGATTCCCTTCCTGGATGAGGTCGAGCAGCGGCACGCCGCTGTTCACGTAGTTGCGCGTGATCGACATGACGAGGCGGAGGTTGCACTCGATGAGGCGGCGCTTGGCCGCTTGGTCTCCTTCGTCCTTCAGGCGAGCGAGCTCGCGCTCCTCTGCGGCTGTCAGAAGCGGCCCGTCGCCGATCTGGCGTACGTAGAGCTTGAGCGGATCCTGGGTCTGGACGACCTCGCGAGCCGCAATCGGCTCGTCGTCGTCCTCTTCCTCCTCCGCGTCGGCGACGTCGAGCAGCGCCGGATCGGGCGCAAGCTCGAGGCGAGGGCTGTCGTCCGAGTGGTTGAGCGGAACCTCTGGAATCGGTTGTTCCACGAGGTCGATATCGGCGGGTCCGGCGGACCGCTGAATGCCCTTTTGGTCCTCAAGTCCTGCGGGCCGGCAGCCGAAAGGCGCGGTATAGTTGACGACGGACGGTCGGGCGTGCCAGGCGCCTGCGCGCCGTCCCTGGGTCACAAAGGAGTGTCGAAGCACCACCCGTGTGCGGGATCGCCGGATATAGCCTGAATCGCGAGAGCAGCGTCGATCGCACTCTCACCGCGCAGGCTCTCCTGGCGGCCATCGCCGAGCGTGGCGCGGACGCTGTCGGATACGCGTATCGCGGCCCCGGCCTCGACCTCCACGTTTCCAAGCAACGCTCCGGCGCGAGCGAGCTGCTCGGCTCCCTCCGCGTTCCGGCCCAGGCAAGCCAGGTGCTCGTCCACGTGCGCGACTACACGAAGGGCCACCCCTCGCTCACGGCCAACAACCATCCGATTCGCCACGGTGCTGTCGTCGGCATTCACAACGGCATCATCGAGAACGACGACGACCTCTTCGCACGGCGCGGCTTCGTGCGCGCTGAGCCGGACATGACCGTCGACTCGGAGATCATCTTCGCTCTCATGGAGGCCGAGAGAAACCGCGCCCTGCCGCTTGAAGAGCTGTACGGCGCCATGGCGGCCGCCTGGGTGGACGAACGGGTCACGGAGGTCCTCTTTCTCGCTCGCGGAGTCGGACGGCCGCTCTGGATTGGGGAAGGACCCCACGAGATCCTGTTCGCCTCGACAAGAGACGCGCTCGAGCTCGCGGAGACGTACGCCCGCCTGAGACTTCGGAAGCGCCAAGTGCCCGAGGGCTCGCTCCTCACGATTGCTGAGGGGCGCGCGGTCAAGACAGAAGCCTTCGAGCCCGACAGAAGCTTCCGCGAGGCCGAGGCTCTCCCCTCCGTCCGCGCTCCGGGCGAGCGCGTCTCGTGCCTCGGTCGCCTGGCTGCGATCGCCGCAGCCGCAGCGCACGCCTAGCGTTTCCGCTAGAAGACCTTGCCGTCGGGGCCTACACGGGCCCCAGAGGCCACGAGGCGCTCGCGAAGGACGTACTGGAAGCTCGACCAGGCGCCGCGCCCACGCTCGAACAGGCGGTACACCTGCCACTCGGTCAGCATCTGGGCGTCCTCACGACGAGCCTCGGCCCAGTCGGCGAAGCGCGGTAACCGCCCGAGGCGGCGGGCTAGAAGCTCGCCCTGCGCGAGCGCCCGCTCGGCCCGATCCTCGGTGCCAGGGATGTCGAATCCAGCCTCGCGGAGGGCGTTCGTGAGCGAGCCGAACGTCTGCCAGAGGAGCGACTTCGAGGGCGCGCTGCCGCGGCGCGTCGCGAGATCCTGTCCCGTCGGGGCTCGCCCGAGCTCTCTTCCGAGCTGGCGGAGCTGCTCGAGAAGCTCTTCCCGCGTCGCGAAACGCCTGGCTGAGAGCCCTGCGAGTCGCTTGGCGGCATTCCAGCTCCCAAAACGCCCGACAACGGTTTGAGGGTGGATGCCCGCCTCAGGATCGTCTGTGAGATCCCGCATCGTCGGCGACCGCCCCAGGCGCTCCGCGCATTCCTTGAGAGCCGCGAGGATCTCCTCGTCCGAGTACCGCCGGCGGAGCCCTGCGCGAAAGCCCGCCAACGCAGCGGGATCGATCTCCTGGAACGGGTTCGGTCCTGAGCTCCCAGTCATACGGTACGACCTACCGGGAAGAATAGAGCAAATTATGCGTTCTGCAAGTACCCTAGGTCGATGAGAAGCTCTCCGGCCTCCGCCTCGACCTCGGCAAGCTGCTCCGCCGTCAGGTCTCGTCGAAAGCGGCCAACGGACTCGTCGTGGGCGCCTCGAAGAGCCCGGCCGAGCTCGGGGACGGGTGCGTTCAGGAAGACCGCCAGGTCGGCGGCGACCCCGTCCGGATCGGTCACCATGCGCTCGTACCGGATCTCGTGCGCTCGCTCGCCGAGGGAGCGGGCCGCCTGGACATA
>DATHAG010000047.1:0-4088 GCA_035296825.1 Gaiellaceae bacterium
GACATCCTCGACCCGGCGCTGCTTCGCCCCGGCCGCTTCGACCGCCAGCTCGTGGTCGACCGCCCCGACCGGAACGGCCGCCGCCAGATTCTCGAGGTGCACACGAAGGGAAAGCCGATCGACACGAACATCGACCTGGACACGCTCGCCGCGGGGACACCGGGCTTCACCGGCGCGGATCTCGCGAACCTGGTCAACGAGGCTGCCCTCCTGGCCGCCAGACGAGGCCGGAAGACGATTGGCGAGCTGGAGCTCGAGGAGGGGATCATGCGCGTCATCGCGGGGCCGGAGAAGAAAACACGCCTCCTCTCGGAACACGAGCGCAAGGTGACCGCCTACCACGAGATGGGCCACGCGCTCGTTGGGCATTACCTGCCGAACTGCGACCCGGTGCACAAGATCTCGATCATCAGCCGCGGCCAGGCGCTCGGCTACACGATCTCGCTGCCCGCGGAGGACAAGTTCCTGACCACGAAGTCGGCGCTCATGGATCAGCTCGCTATGACCCTCGGCGGACGTGCGGCCGAGGAGCTCGTCTTCCACGAGGTCACGACCGGGGCCGCGAACGACATCGAGAAGGTCACTTCGACCTCGAAGCACATGGTCATGCGCTACGGGATGAGCGAGAAGCTCGGGCCGCGCATGCTCGGCCGGAACCACGATATGCCGTTCCTCGGCCGCGACATGGGCTCGGAACCCGATTACTCCGAGGAGATGGCCCGCGAGATCGACGACGAGATCCGCCGGGTCATCGAGGAAGCTCACGAGCGCGCGCGAGGAGTTCTGCGCGAGCACATGGAGGAGCTGCACAAGATCTCCGAGCTTCTGATCGAGCGCGAGACGATCGATAAGGATCAGTTCGAACGCTTGCTCGCGGGCGAGGCCCCTGAGGCCGTGTTCGTTGAGGAGCCGACGGCGCCGGAGGCCGAGCCGGAGAAGAAGCCCGAGCGCAAGCCCCAGCCCCAGCCGCGCCCCTTCCCCCTTCCGGGCGCGACGATGCAGCCGCCACCGCCGGAAGGCGCCAAGGGATAGACGCTGCGGCCGCCTTGGCGGCCGGGGCGCTCCTGACGCCGTTTCTCGACGAGGCTTATGCCTCGTCGAGGCACATTCTTTTTAAAAGCCGAACCGGCGTTTACGTGCTGGGCGCGCGGGTAGCGGCTCGCCCTTAGCTATCGCGTCTGGGGCGTCCTCGACCAGCCACCGGGCAAGGCCCTTGTCCTTTACGGACGCCGCCGCGGCGGCCATGCCCACCTCGCGCACCTCGGGCGTGTGTGCGTCGCTTGCGATTACGTGGGCGAGCCCGCGGGAGAGCAGGCTCTCAGCTGCCGCCTGCGAGGAGCGCCCGATGCGGCCGTCGAGCGAGGCCGCGGTCAGCTGCACCAGCGTCCCCGCCTCGACCAGCGGCTCGATCCGGGCCGGATCGGCCTGGACTTCGCGGTTTCGCTCCGGGTGTGCCAGCAGGGACTCGAGCCCGGCCACCCGCAGCTCGAACAGCCGCTGCTCCAGGTCGAGGGGCCACCCCGAATAGGGAAACTCTACGAGCAGGTAGCGGCCGGTCTGCCCGATCGTGAACCGCTCCAGCTCGTTCCGAGAGAGTGCTCCTAGCCGGTCGAGGGCGATCTCGCCGCCGTGCAGCACCTCGAGCTCGATCCCGTGCTCGTCGAAATCGCGCCGTACGCTCGCAACGCCCGCCTCCATCGCCTCGATGCTGGTCGGGTAGTCCGAGCGGACATGAGGGGTGGCTGCGATCGATCGCACGCCGTCCTCGAGGGCCGCACGAGCCAGCACACGGCTCTCCGCGAGCGTGCGGGCTCCGTCGTCGAGTCCTGGGAGGATGTGCGAATGGAGGTCGATCACGGGCTCTAGGATAGGCTCGGCCTGTGAGCCCGCCCCTCGAGGAAGCCTTACCACGGCCCTCGGTGATCGGCGTCGTCAACGTGACGCCGGACAGCTTCTCGGACGGCGGCGACTTTTTGGACCCCGGGCGCGCGATCGAGCAGGCGAAGCGCCTCCTCGCCGAGGGAGCGGCCCTCGTCGACGTTGGAGGGGAGTCCACGCGGCCCGGCTCCGAGGGCGTGTCGGCGGAGGAGGAGCTTCGACGTGTGGAGCCCGTGCTGGAGGGCCTCGCGGGCCTGCCCGTCTCGATCGACACCACGAAGGCAGTGGTGGCCCGCCGCGCGCTCGAGTTGGGCGCCGTGCTCGTCAACGACGTCACCGCTCTACGAGCCGACCCGGATCTTGCCGGAGTCGTTGCGGACGCGGGGGCTTATCTTTGCCTCATGCACATGCTGGGCGAGCCACGGACGATGCAGGATGCGCCGCGCTACGACGACGTAGTCGCCGAGGTGGCGTCGTTCCTCGAGACGCGCCTGGCAGCCGCTGTGGCAGCAGGAATCCGCGAAGATCGGATCTGTCTCGATCCCGGCATCGGATTCGGGAAGACGGTGGAGCACAATCTCGAGCTGCTCGCGCGGATGGGCGAGCTCGTTGCGATCGGTAGGCCTGTCCTCGTAGGCGCTTCGCGCAAGCGCTTCCTGGGGCGGATCCTGGGCGATCGTGACGCGATGACCGGCCCGGTCGCGGCCGGAGTCGCGATCAACGTTCTCACCTACGAGCGCGGTGCGTCTCTCTTCCGGGTGCACGACGTTCGCGAGAACGTCGAGGCCCTGGCCGCTGCCCGGTCGGTGGTCGCGTGAGACGCCGCATATCGACCTCGACGTTGCGCGTTCCTGGGGTGCTGTCAGGCAGCGGCGGGTGCCGCCGCCGACGAGGGCGCGCATGAGTGAGATCATCATCCAGATCGAGGGCCTGGAGCTCAGGGGCTTCCACGGTGCGCTCGCAGAGGAAAAGCAAAAGGGCCAGCGCTTCCTCTTCGACGTGGAGGTCGTTGCTCACGATGCGGGCGTGCGCAGCGACAACCTCCAGGACACAGTCGACTACACCGAGGTGGTCGAGTGTGTCCGCACGATCTCCGAGGGGAGGAACTTCAACCTGATCGAGGCCCTCGCCGCGAGCGTCGCCGACTCGCTGCTCGAGCGATTTCCAATCTCGAGGGCGCGCGTCCGCGTCCGCAAGCCCGAGGTCAGGCTGGACGCCTCGGTCGAATTCACGGCTGCGATCGCAGACCGGACCGGAAGACCCCGCCGCGTTTAGACAAGCGTTGCACGGAAGCTATACCGCCGCCTGTCGTCGAGCGGCTTGCCGCTGCAGGAAAACAGAGTCGAGAAGAGGCCGCACCCGGTGATGCGCGTGCTCGCGTTCACTAGGACCAGCTCGAACCTCAGTGCGTTCCCCACTCTCAACAGCACGGTCGTCTTCGTGCCGGCGCCGGCCCGGAGCGAGCGCACCGACACCGTGCCGTTCCTGCGGTAGACGAGGAGTCGCGCTTCGGAGCCCGTTGCCCGTAGTGGGACGAGCAGCTCGAGACGCAGCCGCCTCGACGTGGTCCCGGCGGTCCGGAACGCGAACGAGCGGCTCGTCAGATGCTCGAGAGAGCGAGAGCGCCACCCGGTGGAGGCCCCAGGAGCTCGGAGTGTCCACGTGCGCGACGTGGGAGCGAGAGGGTAGGCTCTGCCCTCCTCGTAGCCGGTCACGGGCCTCCGGTTTGCGACGCTGAACCCTCCGAGGGCGGCGCCGAAGGAGAGTCCCCGGGCCGACAGCGCTGCGCGGGTGGCGGCGAGTGAATAGAGACGGCCTCCGACCCGTGCACCGTCAGCCTGCTCCCACACTTCGCGCACGAGGCCCGGGTCGAATCTCTCGGACAGGTAGCGCCAGAAGATCCACGCGCCGTAGTGGTACGGCGCCAAGCTGAGGTCGAGCGGGATCGTCGAGCGTGCGAGAGGGCTCGCGTGCAGGAACTGGCGGTTGTCGTTGATGTTGTCGAACACCTCGTCCTCCATCCACGCGGCGGTGCCTTCCATGAGCCACGTGTCCTCGAGATAGTCGTACGAGAACTGGACGGCGTGAAAGAACTCGTGTGCCGCGGTCACCTTGAGCGCCGCGAGCCCGCGCGTGGGGCCGGGGAACTGAGTTCGGGCGAAGTCGTCATCGACGACGCAGTAGGCCGAAGAGGAGGATCGCTGGACATC
>DATHAG010000048.1:0-18033 GCA_035296825.1 Gaiellaceae bacterium
CCAATCGCACCGCCTTCGAACTCGACGACCGCTTCGAAAGCGTCGTCGACGTCACGGCCCTCCTTGAACGTCCTCGTGCCAGCGCTGACTGACGTGACCTCGCCGACCAGGTAGCGGGCGAGGTCGAGCACGTGCGCGCCGAGATCCCCGAGGGCGCCCGAGCCCGCGGCGGCGCGCTCGAAGCGCCAGACCTGGTCGTCGATGTCGCCCCACTCCTGCAGGTAGCGGCCGCGGAAGTGGTAGATCTCGCCCAGGTCGCCGGCCTCGAGCATCTCGCGTGCGAGCCGGACGGCCGGGACGAAGCGGTAGTTGAAGGCGCACATGTGCTTCACGCGGGTCGCCGCGACGCGCTGCCACACGTCGTAGCTCTCGTCGGCCGTCCGGGCAAGCGGCTTCTCGCAGAGGATGTGCTTGCCCGCCTCGGCGGCGACGATCGTCGGCTCGGCGTGGAGGTTGTTCGGTCCGCTGTTGTCGAAGAGCTGGATGTCCGGATCGGCGACGAGCTCGTGCCAGTCGGTGACCGCCTTCTCGAACCCGTAGCGGCGCGCGGCCTCGGCCACGGCCTCCTCGGTGCGCCCGCCGATCGCGACGAGCCGCGGGGTGAGCGGCGGCGGCCAGGTCATGTACGCCAGGGTCTTGTACGCGTTCGAGTGGGCCTTGCCCATGAATGCGTAGCCGAGCATCCCGATGCCGATCTCCTGGATCTCGCCCGGCCTGCTGGCCTGGCCCATCGTGACGAAGCCGACCTGCCTTTCCTCGGCCATGTCGCTCATGCCTCTTTCCGGAACGCTGCGTCGAACGCGACCGCGGACGGCGCGAAGTCCGTGCGGCGGACGAACTCGAGCGCGTCGGGCGCACCCCAGTCGCGATCCATGCCAGAGTCTTCCCACTCGATCGAGAGCGGACCGTCGTAGCCGATCCGGTTGAGGGCGCGAAAGAGCGACTCGAAGTCGACGTCCCCGTGCCCCGGCGAGACGAAGTTCCAGCCGCGAGCCGGCTCACCGAAGTTGAGATGCCCTCCGAGAATGCTGCTGCGGCCGTCCAGCAGCTTCCGGGAATCCTTCACGTGGACGTGGTAGATCCGGTCGGCGAACTCGGCCACGTACGCAGCCGAGTCGAGGAACTGGTGGGCGAAGTGGCTCGGGTCGAAGTTCACGCCGAAGCCCGCGCGCCGGTCGAGCGCGGCCAGCGCCTTCCGCGTCGTCACGAAGTCGTAGGCGATCTCGGTTGGATGCACCTCGAGCCCGTAGCGAACGCCCTCCTGGTCGAAGACGTCGATGATAGGGCTCCAGCGTTCCGCGAAGTCGGCGTAGCCCCGCTCGACTGCCTCCCAGTCGTTCGGCGGGAACGAGTAGAGCAGGTGCCAGATACTCGACCCGGTGAACCCGTTGACCTGCGTGACGCCGAGCTTGGCCGCGGCACGGGCGGTGTCGGCGACCTCCCGGGCCGCGCGCTGGCGAACTCCTTCCGGGTCGCCGTCGCCCCAGAGCTCGGGTGAGAGGATCGCGCGGTGGCGCTCGTCGATCGGGTCGCAGACGCACTGGCTGACGAGGTGCGTCGAAATCGCGAAGCACTGGAGGCCGTGGCGGTCGAGGATCTCCCGGCGCGTATCGGTATAGCCGGGGTCCGCGATCGCCCGGCCGACGTCGAAGTGGTCGCCCCAGCAGGCAAGCTCGAGCCCGTCGAAGCCCCAACCTGCAGCCTTCTCGGCGAGCTCGTCGAGCGGCAGGTCGGCCCACTGGCCGGTGAAGAGCGTGACCGGGCGTGCCATTGGCTTCCTCCTAGCGATTCGGTGCGCGGTTGGCTTGGATGAGGTTGACTCCTGCGTTCGTGTAGGCCTCCACGGTCCGCTCTGAAAGGCCGGCGTCGACGACGATCGCATCGAGCTCCTCCGCCGCGACGATTCCGAGCAGAGACGACCGTCCGAACTTCGACGAGTCGATCAGCCCGATCGTTCGTGTGGAGACTGCACGCGCGGCGTTGAGTGTGTCGGCGAGCGGCCGCCGCGACGTCGTCAGGCCGAGCTCGAGTGTGATGCCGGCGGCGGAGATGAACGCGACCGAGAAGTTCAGTCCCGAGAGGAACTCGGCCGCCCACCGACCGCCGATCATGCGCAGGTTCTGATCAACCTCGCCCGGCGGCACGATCAGATGGATGGATTCGGCGTGCAGCTCCATCGCGATGGCAGGCGAGTTGGTGACCAGGGTCAGAGCTTTCGGCGGGCGTCGCTCGATCTCCCGGGCGAGCGCGAGTGAGCTGGTCGACGAGTCGATGAAGATCGTCGAGCCCTCCTCGATCCACTCGATCGCGCGCGCTGCGATCGCCTTCTTATCGGGCCACGCGCTGCGCAAGCGGTGCGTCCAGTCGGTCTCGATCCCGTCCGGCTCTCCGTCCAGTGCGCGCGCCCCGCCGTGGATCCGCTCGACGAGGCCTTCGTCCGCGAGCCGCTCGAGGTCGCGGTGGACGGTGATCGAGGAGACGGCGTGAACGCGGGCGAGCTCAGCGACCGAGGCGCCCCCTTCCCGCCGGATGCGTTCGAGGATCTGTGCGCGGCGGATCGCGGCGGGCAACGGGCTACACCCGTTCCTCGAAGGCGCGGCGGCTAATCGTCACCTCGAGCGGGCGGAACTCGTCGATCGCGGCCGCGAGGTGCTTGGCGAAGCGAGTGAACGCCTCCTCGCCCTTCTCCGCCGTCGCCCGCATCGGGTTCCCGATCACGCCGCTCTTCGAGAACTCACCGTGATCCATCGGGAAGACGAAGTACTGGTACCCCTGGAACTCGACGTCGGGTGCTCCGTCCTGTTTCACGAACGTCTCCGGAAGCCAGGGGGGCGCGGCTGCTCGGTCTTCCGCCGCGCGGTCCATGTGAACGAGGCCGGCGTCGTGCGCGAGCACCTGGGACGTCTCGAGCTCGCTCGCGTGCCAGCCGGGAGTCTCCTCCGGGGGGTTCTCGAGCAGGTCGGAAAGCATCCCGATGTAGCGCTCTGCGTAGGGCTTGTAGAGCGCGACGAAGGCGCCGGTCTCGTACCGGATCCGGCGCAGGAGCGGATCGATCACCTTCGTGTTCGAGCCGTGCCCGTTGACGAACACGAGCTTGTTCCAACCGTGGTGGATCAGGCTCCGGGCGACGTCATAGAGGGCTTCGTTCAGCGTCTGGGCGCGCAGGGTAAGCGTCCCGACGGCGGCCTCAGGGTCGCGCATGTGCTGGGGCGAATAGCCGGCCCAGAAGGGCGGCGCGTACGGAACGTCCGCGAGCTCGGCCGCGCGCCGCGACACCTCGAGCGCCGTAATCGTGTCGGTCCCGAGCGGCAGATGGGCGCCGTGCTGCTCGCAGCTGCCGATCGGAACGAGCACGATGTCCGAGCGGTCGAGAAACCACTGGATGTCCGGCGGAGCTAGATCGAGGAGGCAATGCGAGTTCGGGCGGCCGTCGTCGTCAGGCATGGGCGGGCTCCTGGAAGAGTGAGAGGTAGCGTGCGGCGACCCGGTCCGCGAAGGCGGGGTCGTTTACGTGGGTCTCCACCAGCTCGAATGGGATCTCTGGCCGCAGCGCCGCACCGAGTGCCTCGAGGAACGCGGCGTCGGCCTCCGGATCCCAGAGGTCGCCACCCTCGACGTCCGCGAGCGAGAAGCCGAGCGTGGGCGCCACCACTCGGACCGGGCCGCGAGCGTCGTTCAGGCGCGCGGCGACGAGCCGGCCGAGCTCGACCATCTCGTCCCGCTCGAGGCGCACGAGCGTCGCGACCGGGTTGTGAAAGTAGCTCTTCCGCTGCCGATAGCGCGGCGGTACGGTCGCACGTGCCCCCTGGTTGAAGAAGTCGACGCAGCCGGGAACGACGATCTGCGGGATGCCGCAGTCGCCGGCCACGCGAAGCCGGTCCGGGCCAGTGGCGTGCAAGCCGCCGAGCAGGGTGTTGGCGAGCTCCGACAGTGTGTAGTCGATCACCCCGTCGAGCGCGCCCACGCTCACGAGCTTCTCCATCGCCGGTCCGCCGACCCCGTTCGCATGAAAGACGACGGGCGCGTGCCCGGCTTCCTCGAGGACGGTTCTGATCCGCATTACGGCGGGCGTCGTGTGGCCCAGCATCGTGATGCCGACGCTTCGGCCGCCGAGGTTCTCAACCGGATGGCCGGCATTCAACGCCATGCCGGCGACTGCCGCCGCGGCATTGTCGAAGACCGAGCGGGCGATCGGGTTCAAGCCGAGGATGTCGACGACCGAGTGCATGACGAGGACGTCGCTCTCCCCGACGAAGGGAGCGAAAGCGCGCTGGCCCGAGGCGGCCGGCGACACGATCACCTTCGGCACGCCGACCGGCAGCGCCTGCATCGCGCCGGCGCCCAGGATCGCGCCCTCGGCGCCGCCAAGGCAAAGGGCGCCGTCCAGCCGTCCCTCGAGCCACAGTCGCAGGCACACCGCGCGGACGCCCTGCTCCATGAGCTCGACCGCTGCTCCCCGGCTGCCCGCGGCGCGGATCGCCGCGAGCGTGCGGCCGGCCTCCTCGGCCACCTGCTCGCGCGTTACGTCGGGCTCGACACCGTGCGGGTCGCCGAGGATGCCCGAGTCGACGACGACCGGCTCGGTGCCGAGGGCGCGGAGCCGGTCGCGGACGTACGCGATCTCTGCCCCCTTTGTGTCGAGGGTGCCGATCAGCGCGATGCGCGGCGTATGAGCAGCGGACTCGGTCAGGCGTGGCTCCCGACGCTCGCAGCGCCGATGTGCTGACGGAGCACGTCGATCGAGTCCTGCACGTACTGGTCGTACAGGTTTTCCGGGACGGCGCCGGTGCCATGGTCGCGCAGGAACTGCTCCAGGCCGACGCTCGCCTCCGCCTCGGAGGCGTCCCCGATCTCCTTTCTTTCCGAAATCCGGCTGCGGTCGACGGTCGCGACGAACTCGACCGTCAGATAGGCGTCGTAGCCGACGGCCTCGAGCTCCCGGACGACCGCTCCCCAGTCGATCGCGCCCTGTCCAGGCGGCATGCGGTTGTTGTCGGCGACGTGGAAGTCGACCAGCTTGTCCCTGGCGGTGCGAATCGCCTCCGCCCAATCGGCCTCCTCGATGTTCATGTGGAAAATGTCGAGGCAGACCCCGCAGTCTCCGCCCACGTCCTCCGCGAGCGCGAGTGCCTGGTCGGCGCGGTTTAGGAAGTATGTCTCGAAGCGGTTGAGCGGCTCCAGCCCAAGCCGCACGCCCTTCTCCTCCGCGTGCGCCTGGCACTGCTTGAGGCTCTCGATCGCCCATTTCCATTCGTCCTCGGGAGATCCCATCGGGACGACCTTGCCGACCGTCGAGGGAACGACTGTGAGGATCTTCCCGCCGAGCGCCGCGATCATGTCGATCGTGTCTTTGACGTACTGGATGCTGCCGACCCGTACGTACTTGTCTTCGTGCAGGAGGTCACGCCCGCCGACCATGAGCGTCACCGCTCCCCAGCACTCCAGCCCGTGCTCGTCGAGCAGCGAGCGGACCTGCCCCGCGTCGTAGACCGCGGGCTCCCCCGAGATCTCGATTCCGTCGTACCCGGAGCGAGCGAGCCGCGCAATCGTCGTCTCGATCGGCTCCGGCCGCATCCAGTTGTGCATCGCCACTTTGAGCGCCATCGTCCCTCCTCGCTTTCGTCCGCTTACAAGCCGAGCTTCCCCGGATTCATGATCCCGTTGGGATCGAGCGCCGCTTTGATGCTGCGCAGGCTCTCAAACGCCGCTCCCCACTGCGCTTGCATGTGGTGGCCGAGCTTGAGACCCACCCCGTGATGGTCGTTCATGACACCGCCCGCAGCCCGAATTGCGTCGACGGCGTCAGGGCCCCCGTCAGGAATCACGAAGCGGCCGTAGATCATGGCGCCCCAGGGATACCAGTGGCTGAAGTGCGTCTTCAGTGTGAGGCCCGCACTCTGCTCGTACGGCTCGACCGCGGCGCGAACCGCGCGGTAGACATCGAGCAGGCGCGCGTAGGTCGCCGTGGCCTCGATCGTGCCCCACACCGCAGGCAACTCGGGGTGGTGGGGCGGGTGGTAGAAGTGGTACCGCCGAGCCCACCAGAGCTCGCCGAGTCCGGGTTCCAGCACCTCGGCTCCAGCCAGGCGCGCGAGGCCGAGAAACGCCTCCGCCTCGGCGTCCGCGACGGCCGACTCGCCCTCGAAGCAGAGAAGCGTGCAGACTCCATAGAGCTCCCGTTCGACGACCGGCCCGAGCGTCGTCCGCGTGGCGACCTCGTCGTAGAGCCGGACGACCGAGGGCCGAAGCCCGCGCGCCAGAGCCTCGCGTACCACGGCGAATCCGGGCTCGACGGCGGAGAAGGTGACCGCCTCGAAGCGGCGGTGCGCTGGGATGCGGGCAAGCTGGAGCGTCGCTCGCGTGACGACGCCGAGTGTCCCTTCTGACCCGATGAACAGCTGGGTCAGCTCCGGGCCGGCCGCGTGCCGCGGAACCGGGAGTGTCTCGATCGGCTCGCCCGTCGGCGTCACGATCCCGAGCGAGAGGACGAGGTCCTCGATCTTTCCGTAGCGGGTCGAGAGGACGCCCGAACCGCGCGCGGCGACGTAGCCACCCACGGTTGCCCACTCGGCCGAGGCCGGATAGTGCGGAAGCATGAGGCCGCGCTCGTTCAGCTCCGTCTCGAGGCGCATCCCGTTCACGCCTCCCTCGGCGGTCACGGTCAGCGATTCCTCGTCGACGGCAAGGATACGATCGAGTCGGCCGAGGTCGAGCACGATCCCGCCGGCGACCGGAACCGCCCCGCCTTGTGTTCCCGATCCGCCCCCGCGCGGGACGACCGGCATCCGGCGGTCGTTCGCGATCCGTATGACCGTTGCGACCTCCTCCTCGGAAGCGGGGCTCACGACGACGTCCGGGCGCCCGAGTGGATCTCCGGCGGCTCGCGCCGCGATCGCCTTCCAGTAGGCGTCCGCGGAGCATTCGTCGAGGCAAGCTGCGTCGGTGGAGACGGCTGCGGGCCCGACCGCTTCCCGCAGCTCGTCGATCAGTCCGCTCGTGGACGCCGGCGAAGCGCTCACGCCAGAAGCTTTCGTTTTCGCGCGGAAGGCTTCACGAAGGTACGAGGAACCTACGGCGTTCTTGCAATTGCTGTCAACAGTGGGCTAGCGTCGTTCTCGGTGCGCAGGCTCCAGCACGTCTCGTTGCCCTACCCGCGAGGTCGACAGGACGACGTTCGCGTCTTCTACGGCGAGGTCCTCGGTCTGGTGGAGAAACCCGTCCCTGTGACGATCGCGCACCTCGACCTCGTATGGTTCGAGGCGGGCTCGGACGAGCTCGAGCTCCACTTTCTTCCCGATGAGGTCGCGCCGGATCCACGCGCACGGCGGCACTTCTGCCTGGAGGTCGACGAGCTGGACGCAGTCCGTTCACGGCTCGAGCAGGCGGGCTTCCAGCCAACCGAGCAAGAGCCCATCCCGAACCGGCCGCGTTTCTTCTCTCGCGATCCCTTCGGGAACCTGATCGAGTTCACCACCATTCTGGGCGACTACCGAGGAGGGACATGAGCAACGGCCTGAAGACGAGTCTGGGCATCTGGGCCTTCGGTCCGATGGTCACACGCTTTGTTCCCGGCGGGTACAAGCCCGAGTACGCGGGCGAGACGACCGTGGACCGCGTGCGACGAGCTGTCGAGGGGCTCGGCGATCTGATCGACGGCTACGAGTTTCACTACCCGCAGGAGCTGAACGAGGAGAACCTCGAAGACGTGCGGGCGGTGCTCGGCGACCACGACGTTTACTGCATGGCGACCGGGCTTCACCTGGACCCCCGGTTCAGTCGGGGCGGCCTCGTTTCCCCGGACAGTGCGACCCGCGCCGAGGCGCTGAAGCGGACGCTCGCGGCGATCGACTTCTCCGGCACGCTCGGAGCCCACTTCATCATCTGGCCGGGGATCGAGGGCTACAACTACCCCTTCCAGACTCCGTACAAGGAGAGCTGGGAGTGGCTCGTCGACGGGATCGGCCAGGCCGCCCAGCGATGCAAGGAGCACGGCATCCTGCTCTTTCTCGAGCACAAGAACTCCGAGCCGGCGATGAAGATCATGATGGGGAACGTCGGCATGACCCTTCACGTCATCCACAAGCTGCGGGCGCAAGGGCTCGACAACGTGAAGGTCAACATGGACTGGCAGCACCTGATCATGAACGGGGAAAACCTCGCCGAGTACGCAGCGCTCCTCGCGGCCGAGGGCCTGCTCGGGCACCAGCATGCAAACTCCGGCTGGGGCACGTTCGACGACGACAACATGGTCGGGGCGACAGCGTTTATGGAGACGCTCGAGCTGGCCATCGAGTTCCGGCGAGCCGGCTACGGCCAGAACGGCGAGCGGCTCGGCTTCGATCTCTACCCGTACACCGAGGACGCGGTCGCGGCGGTGCGCCGCTCCGTCCTGCACTGGCGCTTCATCGACCGCGTTGCCGTCAAGATCGACGACGGAGCGCTCCGTGAGGCGCAGATGCAGAAGGACGCGGTGCGGGCGTACGAGCTCGTTTACGGGGCGCTCGGGGGCGAGTGACAGCACTCGTCGGCCTGGACGTCGGGACGACCGGCGTCAAGGCGCTGGCCGTTTCGCCGGACGGCGAGGTGCTCGCCCGCGCCCAACGCGGATACGACCTGTCGTCCCCACAGCCCGGGTGGTCCGAGCAGGATCCGGAGGACTGGTGGAGTGCGGCGCAGGACGCTGTTGGCGCGCTGGCTGTCCCGGAGATCGCCGGCATCGGCCTCTCGGGTCAGATGCACGGCCTCGTCGTGCTCGACGCCGAGGATCGCCTGCTGCGCCCGGCGATCCTCTGGAACGACCAGCGAACGGCAGCTGAGAGCGCCGAGATCGAGGCCCGGGTCGGGCTCGAGCGCCTCCTCGCGCTGACGGGAAACCGTGCGCTGACAGGGTTCACAGCGCCAAAGCTCCTCTGGCTTGCGCGACATGAGCCTGAGGTCTACGCCCGGATCGCGCACGTCCTGCTCCCGAAGGACTACGTGCGCTTCCGCCTGACGGGCGAGCGTGTGACCGACGTGGCCGACGCCTCGGGGACGCTGCTGCTCGACGTGCCGCATCGGCGCTGGAGCGAGGAGGTCCTGGGCGCGCTCGATCTTCCGATCGAGTGGCTGCCGCGAGTGCTCGAGTCGCCGGACGTCTCGGGCCAGACCGAGGATGGAGTGCCGGTCGCGGCCGGAGCAGGAGATCAGGCGGCCGGCGCGCTCGGCGTGGGTGTCGACCGTCCCGGCCCGGTCTCGGTCGTGCTCGGGACGTCGGGCGTCGTCTTCGCGCCGCTCCCGAGCTTCAAGGCGGACGCAGAGGGACGGGTGCATGCGTTCTGCCACGCCGTCCCGAATGGATGGCATGCGATGGGCGTCATGCTCTCGGCGGCAGGGTCGCTCAGCTGGCTCCGTGACGTCGCGGCCCCCGGTGGGGGCGTTGCTGCTCTCGTCGTCGAGGCGGAGCGCTGGGAGCCGGGCGTCGAGGGGCTCACGTTCCTGCCTTACCTCTCGGGCGAGCGGACGCCGCATGCCGACCCGAGCGCCCGTGGCGCCTTCGTCGGGCTCTCTCAACGCCACGACCGAGGCGCCCTCGCACGTGCCGTTCTCGAAGGGGTCGCGTTCGGACTGCGCGACTCGCTCGAGCTCCTGGCTGCGATCGGCGTGCAGGCAGAGATCGGGCGGGTCTCCGGCGGCGGCTCACGAAGCTCCCTCTGGCTGAGGATCGTCGCCTCGGTGCTCGGTCTCCCGCTCGAAAAAACCGCGGTCGAGGAGGGCGCCGCGTACGGAGCCGCGCTGCTCGGCGGCGTCGCCGCCGGGAGCTTCGCCGACGTGCACGAAGCCGTTGGGGCGTGCGTCGAGCCGGTCGACACGATCGAGCCCGTGCCCGAGTGGGTGGAGGTGTATGCAGCTCGGTACGAGCGCTTCCGCGCCCTCTATCCGGCGCTTCGCCAGGTGGATCGCTAGCCGGACGCCGCTGCGAGCCGGTCGATCGTCTTCGACGCCAGGCGGTCGAGCGCCTCGACCGAGAGCTCGAGGTGCTCGGGCTTCGTGTCCTCGAGCTTCGTGTGCGAGAGGCCGCGCAGGCTCTGGACGAACAGCATCACGGTCGGGATGCCTGCGCGCGCAACCTCGGCCGCGTCGTGCAGCGGGCCGCTCGGGAGCCGATGCGACGTCGTTGCGACCTCCTTGACCGCCGAGTCCGCGAGCTCGATCAGCTCCCCGTCGAAGAGGATCGGCTCGATCGCCCAGACCCGTTCCCACTCGACTTCGACGTCCTCCTCGGCCGCGAACCGCTCGCCCGCCTCCGCAGCCCCGTTAAGCATCGCCGCAAGCTTTCCCGCGTCCAGGTGGCGCTGGTCGAGGAGGCATTCGGCCGTCTCGACCACAGAGGTGACGATGCCCGGCTTCGTGACGACGCTGCCCATCGTGCAGACCGCGCCGTTGCCCGTCCGCTTGGCTATCTCCCGGATCTCGAGCGCGAGTTTCGCGGCCGCCCCGAGCGCGTCGCGGCGCTTGTCCATCGGCGTCGAGCCGGCGTGGGCGGCCTGGCCCCTGAAGGTCACCTGGTGGCGCTCCACCCCGAACGTCCCGAGCACGACACCGAGTGGGATCTCCATCGACTCGAGCACCGGCCCCTGCTCGATGTGGAGCTCGAGATAGGCGGCCGCGTCCTCGAGCTCGGCCCGCGCATCGAGCGCCCGGTCGAGGTCGACACCGTGCTCTGCGAGAGCATCCGGCAGCGCGATCCCGTTCGCATCTCGTCGTTGCCGAAGCTCAGCCTGGTCTGCCATCGAACCCCCGGCGGCACTCGAGCCGAAGAGCGAGCGGCCGAAACGCGCGCCCTCTTCGTCCGCCCAGTTGACGAGGCGAACCGTGACCGTCGGGCGCCCCTCCGAAGCGATCCGGCGGAGGACCTCGGCGGCTGCGAGGACGTTCAGAGAGCCGTCCAACCAGCCGCCGTTCGGCACGGAATCGATGTGGCCTCCGAGCAGGAGCGCCCGCTCGCTTTCGCCCGCGAGCGTGAACCACTGGTTGCCGGCGGCGTCGACGCTCTCGTCCACTCCCACGCCGTCGAGCTTCCCGCGGAGCCAGTCGCGGGCTTCCGCCCAGGTCTCGGTCCAGGCGATGCGCTGGGCACCGTCCTCGTCTCCGGTCAGCTCCCGCAGCTCGCGGAGCTCGTCGACGGTCCTGCGCGGGTCCAGGGGCATGGCGGCTCGAGCTTAGCCCGTCATCGCCCGCTCGCCAAAGTGTGGCAAGAGTTACCGATGCAATGTCCCGACGCGCATCGCCTCGGCCGCCCGGCCCTCACTTCGTCGTCGGTGCCCTCTGGAGCTTCTCGAGGCCTCCCGCGCGCTCGGAGGGAAGCTTGGCTCCGGCTCGAACCGGGTACGGGGGCGTGGTCACGATCGCCGGAGTTCCGGCGGGAAGGGAGCATGATGGGCGGAATCAGTCTGGGAGGCATTCTCGTGATCGTCGGGATCGTCCTGATGCTCGTTTGGAGCTTCTGGATCGGTCTGATCATCACCCTTATCGGCCTCATCGCGTTCGGCGGCTTCGCCCGCGGACGCTGGTACTAGCCAGTAACTAGCGCGCAGCTGAGGCGAGGCCGGGCCGCACGAGCCGTGCAGGGCGACGTAGCCCGGCATCGCTAACTCCGGGGTTGAGGGGCTGTACGAGGGGCGCGGCGCCGTAGGAGAGCCTCGTCCGCTCCGGATCGGGTGTGCCGTAGAGCGTCGTGCGCTGTCGGGGCGTTCGCCCCACGGCGCGGATCGCGGTCTCCATCTCCTCGGGTGGCATCTCCTGGCCGTGCTCGGCTCCTGCAGCGCGTGAGATCGATTCGTTCATGAGCGTCCCGCCGAGATCGTTCGCGCCCGCCCGGAGGACTGCCTGGGCACCCGCGACACCGAGCTTCACCCAGGACGCCTGGATGTTCGTGATCGTCGGATGCAGCGCCAGCCGGCCGACGGCGTGCATGAGGAGGGCCTCGCGGAAGGTCGGGCCCTGGCGAGCTCTCCCCTTCAGAAAGATCGGCGCCTCCATGTGGACGAACGGAAGCGGTACGAACTCCGTAAAGCCCCCGGTCAGCCGCTGCTGGTCGCGGAGCCGGAGCAGGTGGCGGGCCCAGCTTCGCGGCCCCTCCACGGACCCGAACATGATCGTGGTCGTCGAGCGCAGCCCGACCCGGTGGGCGGCGTCGTGCACCTCGAGCCACTGACCGGTGTTCACCTTGTCCGGGCATAACACCCGCCGGACGTCGTCGTCCAGGATCTCGGCTGCGGTGCCGGGGAGCGAGGCCAGTCCGAGACCGCGCAGTCGCTCGAGGTAGTCGGCGAGCGTCAGGCCGAGGGTCGCTGCGCCCTGCCAGATCTCGAGGGCCGAGAACGCGTGGACGTGGAGATCCGGCAACTCGTGCTTCACCGCCGCGCAGATCTCCGCGTACGTCTCGCCGGTGAAGGCGGGGTGGATTCCGCCCTGGAGGCAGATCTCGACCGCGCCCCGGTCCCAGGCCTCCCGTGCCCGCCGCACGATCTCGTCGACCGGGACGACGTAGGGGGCGCCGCGGAGGTTCGCGGCCAGCTTCCCCTTCGAGAAAGCGCAGAAGCCGCAGCGGAAGTAGCAGACGTTGGTGTAGTTGACGTTTCGCGTGACCACGTAGGAAACGGTGTCGCCGCAGACCTCTCGGCGCAAGTCGTCGGCCGCGCGAAGCACCATGGCGAGGTCCCGGCCGCGCGCTCCGAAAAGAGCCGTGACGTCGTCCTCGTCCAGGTCGACCTCCTCGCGAACCTTGGCGAGCCCATCCGCGAGCGGGCGGGACACCTCCGGGACGCTTCCGTTTCCCACGTGTGTGACGCTCGTCGTTACGATCGACTCGGGGAGGAGGTTAGGGCTACCAAAGTCACCCGAGGTCGCCCAAGCCGGCAGGGACACGGCCGCTCCGGCCGACCAGGGCTCGGTTCGGGCCAGCCCCTCCGCATCGCTCCTGCGCAGCACATGTGGTCCCACACTCTCGTCGCACCACTGAACCGGATGGCGTGCGTACTCGGGATAGAGCGGAAGCCTCGAAACGAGCTCGAGACCGCGCGCTTCTGTCGCTTCGCGCAGGCGCTCGACCTCGGGCCAGGGTGCCTCCGGGTTCACGTGGTCGATCGTGACGGGGGAGATGCCGCCCCAGTCGTTGATGCCCGCGTCAAGGAGCCTCGGGAACTCCTCGTACGAGAGGTTCGGCGGCGCCTGGACGTTCATGTCCGGCCCGAGGAGAATCCTGGCCGCAGCCGCCGTCCAGAGGAGCTCCTCGAGAGCCGGCTCTGGATGGGCCGCCATCTGCGTCCCGGGCTTCGCACGGAAGTTCTGGACGATCACCTCCTGGATGTGGCCATGGCGCTCGTGCAGCGTGCGAATCGCCGTGAGCGCTTCGAGCCGCTCCGCGCGGGTCTCCCCGATGCCGATCAGGATGCCCGTCGTGAACGGAATTCTGAGGCGCCCGGCTGCCTCGATCGTCTCGAGCCGAGCGGCTGGAACCTTGTCGGGGGAGCCATAGTGGGGCCCTCCCTTGGCCGAAAGCCGCTCGGAGGAGGTCTCGAGCATGATTCCCTGCGAGGCCGAGACCGTTCGGAGCAGCGCCAGTTCCTCCGGCGTCATCACCCCGGGGTTCGGGTGGGGCAGGAGCCCGGTCTCCTCCAGAACGAGGCGACACATCCGGGCGAGGTACTCGATCGTGGTCGTGCATCCGAGCGCGGCCAGCTCCTCCCGCGCTGCTCGGTAGCGCAGCTCCGGCTTGTCTCCGAGCGTGAATAGGGCTTCGTGGCAGCCCGCGTCGGCGCCGTCTCTCGCGATCGAGAGCACCTCGCTCGGCGTCACGTACGCGAGCTCCCCACGCCGCGGAGGACGGGCGAAGGTGCAGTAGTGGCAGACATCCCGGCAGAGCTTCGTCAGCGGGATGAACACCTTCGGCGAATACGTGATCACGCGTCCAGAGCCCAGGGAACGGAGAGACTGCGCCTCGGCGAGCAGGTCGTCGAGCGGGGAAGAGAGGAGTCGGGCGGCCTTCGTCAAGCGCTCGCCCGGGTGCGTGAGAGGATTTCGGGGTGAAACCGCTTCAGGTCAGTGGGGCGGTCGACGTCGAACGCAAGCAGGGGCTCGTCGACCACAGCGGGCTCGATGCCTGCAGCCCGCGCGCGCTCGACGGTTCGCAGTGCCGCATCGGGCACTCCGAAGAGAGGCTCGAAGAGACCTGGGCTCGAGAGCGCCAGGGCGTTCATGCCGCGGTCGAGCGCCCGCACGAGCGCGACTGGGGTCGCCGCTCGCGCCAGACGGTCGAGCGAGCCGCCTGTCGCAAGCGGGCAGTCGGCCATGACGACCAGAGCCCCGTCCGCGGCGCGGCGATCGGCGAGGGCGGATGCCAGCGCAGCGGCATGCCCGTTGCCCGAATCCAGGAGGACCTCGACGCCGACTGGGGCCAGCTCGGGCTCCGGTGTCACCACGAGCGTGCTCGCGACGGATTCGCTCTCCGCACAGGCTGCGAGAACCGCGGCGAGCATCGCCCGCACCAGCTCCGCCCGCTCGGCCGGGGAGAGGAGCGGGACGAGCCGTGTCTTCGCCCCGTCCAGGCCTTTGACCGGCACGATCGCGAGCACTTGCTGAGCCTACATGCCTGACTTCGCGGTGTTGTGTGGCGGTCTCGGAGGATCGCGGATGGTCGACGCCCTGGCTCGGGCGCTGGGGCCCTCTGCGGTCACGGCGATCGTGAACGTCGGAGACGACCTGGAGTTCCTCGGACTCCAGGTCTCCCCGGATCTCGACACCGTCGTTTACACCCTCGCAGGCCTCCTCGACGAGGAGCGAGGCTGGGGTGTCCGCGACGAGACGACGAACGCACTCGCCACCGCCAAGCGGCTCGGCGGCGAGTCGTGGTTTATGCTCGGCGACCGGGATATCGGGCTCCACCTGGTGCGGACGTCCGCGCTTCGCTCCGGGGAGCCTCTCTCGACCGTCACGGCTCGGATTTCAGCGGCGCTCGGCGTCGAGACGCGCCTGCTACCGGCATGCGACGAGCGCGTCCGGACGATGGTGGCCACCCCTGCGGGTGAGCTCGACTTCCAGAGCTGGTTCGTCGGCCGCAGGCACACCGATCCGGTGGTCGGCGTCCGCTTCGAAGGCGCAGGAGCCGCAAGCCCGGCCCCCGGAGTGCTTCAGGCCCTGGCTGAGGCGGACCGCGTCCTGATCGCTCCCTCGAACCCCTTCGTCTCGATCGATCCGATCCTGGCGGTGCCGGGGATTCGTGCTGCTGTGGCGGAACGACGTATGGACGCCGTCGCCGTCTCGCCGATCGTCGGCGGTCGCGCGTTGCGCGGGCCGCTCGCGGAGATGCTGGGCGGTCTCGGCCACGAGCCGAGCGCACTCGGAGTCGCGCGCCTCTACGCCGATCTGGTCTCGACCTTCGTCCTTGACCCGGCCGACGCAGTGCTCGTCCCGACAATCGAGGCACTCGGGTTGCGGGCGGTTGTCGTGCCCACGGTTATGGTTGACCCCCTCGAACGAGAGGAGATCGGCCGAGGCGTGGTGGAAGCGCTTACGTGAGGATTGCGATCGTCGGCGGCAGCGGCGATTTCGGCCGCGGACTAGCGGTCCGGCTTCGAGCGCTCGGGGAAGAGGTGGCGCTGGGCTCGCGAAACCCGCGTGGAGAGCTCGTTCCGAATGCGGTCGCGTGCCAGTCGGCAGATCTCGCCTTTCTGTCGGTGCCGCCGGGCGCCGTGGAGGAGACGGTGGGAGGGGTACGCGACCGGCTCGCGGGCAAGATCATCGTCAGCGTCGCGGCGCCCATCGTCTTTCGCGACGGGAAGCCGGGCGCCGAGGCCGGGCCGATCTCTCTCGCCGAGATCGCACAGCGGACCGCGCCGGCGTCGGTTGTCGTCGCCGGCTTCCACACGGTCAGCGCGAGGCTTCTCACCCGGTCCGAGGCACCCCTGGACGAGGATGTGCTGCTCGCCGGGGACGATCCCGAGGCAAAGGCGATCGTGGCCGGCCTCGCCGACAGGCTCGTCGAGGGCCGGGCGGTGGATTGCGGGCGCCTCGAGGTCGCCCGGTGGCTCGAGACCCTGACGGCGGTGCTCCTGAACGTCAATCGCGCCTACAAGGCAAACACCGGGATCCGGATCACCGGGCTCAACGGGTGACCGACTCGACCGCGCAGGGTGGCCTCCGGATTCTGCCTCTTCTCGGCATCCCCGAAGTGGGGCCGGGAGGCGACCTGCTTCGCCTCCTCGGCGATGCTCTTGACCTCCGCGGCGGACTCGAGAGCGGCGACGTCCTCGTGGTCGCCCAGAAAGTCGTTTCGAAGGCAGAGGGCCGTGTCGAGCGCACGGACGACTTCCTAGGCGTGGTTCTCCGCGAGGCGCGCAGCGTCCGTCGCCGTCGCGACCAGCTCGTGATCGCCGAGACCGTGCATGGATTCGTCTGCGCGAGCGCAGGTGTCGACCGTTCGAATGCCCCCGAGGAAGGAACCGTGGTGCTTCTGCCTGTGGATCCCGACGCCTCGGCCCGAGACCTGCGGGACGGACTCGGCGCCCGCTTCGGCATCACCCCGGCTGTGATCGTGAGCGATTCGTTCGGACGGGCGTGGCGGCAGGGCACAACGGACGTGGCGATCGGGGTCGCCGGGCTCGAGCCCCTGCTCGACCTGCGGGGCACCTCCGACCGGCGTGGGTACCGCTTACAGTCGACTCTCGTCGCTGTGGCCGACGAGCTGGCGGGTGCCGCCGAGCTCGTGATGGGCAAGGCAAGAGGCGTTCCGAGCGCGCTCGTCCGCGGCTTCGATCCCGCGGCGGGTGCCGGCTCGGCGCGCGACCTCGTCATGCCCCCGGAGCGCGACCTCTTCCCCTAGACGATTTGATCGGCAAGGACGTGCCGTTTTCGATCAAACCTCTAACCTCGAAGCGGCGTGTTCGAGTCTCTCACCGACCACATCTCCGGGTCGCACTGGACCTACGTCTTCATCTTCGTGATCGCCGCGCTCGATGCGGTTTTCCCGTTGGTACCGAGCGAGACGTCGGTTATCGCCGCGGGGGTGCTCGCCGCGAGCGGCGATCTGGTCCTGCCGCTGATCATCCTGGCCGCGGCACTCGGAGCCTTCGTCGGGGATACGACGTCCTTTTCCATCGGGCGCTTCGCAGGCCACTGGGTGCAGCGAAGGTTCTTCGCAGGCGAGAAGCGGAAGCGGATCGACTGGGCGGAGCGCATGTTGCAGGAGCGAGGTGGCTATCTGATCGTCATCGCGCGTTTCATCCCGGGCGGGCGCACGGCCGTCACGCTCGCCGCGGGCATGCTCGAGATGCCCTGGCGGAAGTTCATCCCCTTCGACCTTGCCGCCGGCCTGATCTGGGCCAGCTACGCGGCCCTGGTGGGGTACTTTGGGGGCAAGGCCTTCGAAGAGGAGCCATGGAAGGGTCTAGTGTTGGCGCTTGTGATCGCGTTCGGGATCGCGGGCGCGGTGGAAGCGGCGCGGTGGTACCGGCGCCGGCGGCAGCTCGCCCGGTCCTAGTCGGACTGGTGGCAGGCGCAGATCTGCTCGCCGAGACGGCGGCGCTCGTAGCGGCGCCAGCATTGCGGGCAGGTGGGCGGCAGCTTCTGCGCGAAGACCAGGACCGCCCTTGCGATGGTGGCCCACGCCATCACGAACAGAAGCGGCAGGAGCACGTTCGGCGACATGGAGTTGATATCGGCACTTGCGCGCAGGGATTGAGTCCCGAAGGGGCTAAGCGCGTTCGAGGGGCCAGGCGTACAATTCGGGTGTGGGGACCCTTGCGATCGTTCTCCTGGTGGCTGCCGTCCTGCTCTTGGTGGGCGCCGAGTGGCCCCGCCTGACGGCAGCGGTCGGAGCGGATGCCCGCCAGGTGCGGTCCCGCAGGCGCCGGAAGGAGAAGCTCACCGTCGTCCAGGGCGACGGGGATGACGACTTCGCCGCCAGCGTCCAGCGCGACCTCGAGAGCCTCCCGGTGATCGAGGAGCACGACGGGCGTCCCCGCCGCTGACCCGGGCTGCGGCGCGTGCGCCAGCTAA
>DATHAG010000049.1:0-12273 GCA_035296825.1 Gaiellaceae bacterium
GCCCGAGCTCTTCCAGGAGCCGGTCGACCTCTTCTGCGGTGTTGTAATGGACGAAGCCGATCCGCACGGCGCCTTCCCGGAGCCCAAGCCGCTCCATGATCTCGAGCGCGTAGTAGTTCCCGGACCAAACCGCGATGTTCCGCTCGGCGAGGTATCCGGCGGCGGCGTCCGGGGTGTGCGCCTCGAGGGTGAACGCGAAGGTCGGCGTCCGGCCCTCCATGGTCGGAATTCCGTGTAGCCTCACGCCATCCGGCAGGCCGGCGAGGAAGCGCTCACCGAGCTCTCGCTCGTGAGCTCCGATGGCTTCCCAGCCGACCGATTCGACGTACTCGACGGCCGCCACGAAGCCGGCGAGCGCCTCGTGAGAAAGCGTGCCCGTCTCGAAGCGGTGCGCGACCGGATGGTCGTCAGCGGGCCGAACCTTGTACGGACGGAGCCGCTCCAGAACGGCCGCCTTGCCGAAGAAGAGGCCCAGGTGGGGGCCGAAGAACTTGTACGGCGAGCAGATAAGGACGTCGGCGCCGACGGCGGCAACGTCGATGGGGCCGTGCGGCGCGTAGTGCACGGCGTCGATCCACGCGAGGGCGCCCGCCTCGTGCGCGAGGTCGGCGATGCGCCGCACGTCCGTCACCGTGCCGACCGCGTTCGAGGCCCATGGGTAGGCAACCACCCGGGTCCGGTCCGAGAGCTGGCGCTCGAGATCCAGGAGCCCGAGCGTGCAGTCCTCCTCGTAGATGTCGACGAAACGCACTCGCAGGTCGCGGTCACGGGCCAGCTCGAACCAGGGTGCGATGTTCGCATCGTGATCCAGCCGCGTGACGAGGATCTCGTCGCCGCTTTGAAAATCGCGTCCGGCAGCCCTCGAGAGCGCGAAGTTCAGCGTCGTCATGTTGGCCCCGAAGCCGACCTCATTCGGGCTCGCACCGAGGAAGCGTGCCGCTTGCTCATGTGCCGCCGCCACGACTTCGTCGCTCCTGCGGCTCGTCTCGAACGGTCCTCCCAGGTTGGCGTTCGACTCGCGCAGATACGAGGCCATCGCCTCGATGACGGAGTCGGGCACCTGCGTCCCGCCCGGCCCGTCGAGGAACGCGGTCGGCCGGGCAAGGGCAGAAAAGCGCGCGCGGACGGCGGCGACATCGAAGGTGACGGCGTTCACGGCGGTGGTGACGCTAACGCAATTCGTCAAAATCGTCCGATGGAGATTGCGGTCTCGTGCCTGGACGAGGGCCTGCTGCTGCTCGACGGAGGCCGAGTCGAGCAGATCGACCGCCTTCCGACAACCGGGCTCGCCTGGTCCGGGAGCCGCATCGCCCGCGCCCGGTTCGATCCGGGAGAGACGGCCCGCACGGGGGAGATTCTCCTCTACGGCTCGGGCGGGCTGGACAGAAGACTCTCGGTGCCGGGGCTGGCCGACCCACACGACCTCGCCTGGGACGGTGAGCTCCTGGTCGCCGTCTCCACACTCGGCAACGCGGTTTTCTGGATCGATGCCGCAGGCCGCCCGGTCCGACGTTGGGAGCCCTCGGGCACCGGCGACTGCCGGCATCTGAACGGCGTGGCGGTCTACGCGGGCCGGGTGCTGGTTACGGCGTTCGGCCCCTTTGCCCGCCACCGCGAGTGGGCTGAGCTCACGCGTGACGGCAGAGGTGTCCTGCTAGACGCGGCGTCCGACTCGGTCGTCGCAGCGGGCTTCAGCTCGCCTCATTCCCCGAGAGTGGTCGAAGGACGCCTCCTCATCTGCGACTCGGGGCGCTCTGATCTCGTAGTCCTTGCCCCGAGCGGCTTGGTCGAACGCCGCCTCCGGCTCTCCGGCTGGACGCGCGGGATCGCCGTGGGAGGCGAGCACATCTACGTGGGCGAAAGCGTCCGCCGCGGAAAATCGGGCTCCGCGACCGTGGCCGTGCTCACGAGGGAGCGGCTCGCGCTCGTCGATCGAGTCGAGCTACCAGTGCGCGAGGTCTACGACCTGCTGGCTCTGCCGAAGAGCGCCACGCGGGCGCTCGCAACTCCCTCCCCGCCGATGCTCCCCATGGACGCGCTCGCGTCGAGGGACCTGCATGTCTCGATCCACCTCGACGAGCTGCGCCCGCTTCGACGCGGTGAGCCGGCAGACATTCACTGTCGGGTGACGAACCTCGGTCGCGTGCCACTGGCGACCGCCCCTCCCCACCCGGTTTCGATTGCAGCGGGCTGGGAGGGCCCGGCCCGCTGTCTCTGGTCCCCGCTTCCCGGCGCCATCCAGGCCGGGGAGACGGCGGGATGCACGGCGCGCCTCCTGGCGCCTGACCGCCCCGGCCGCCACGAGCTGCACCTCGCAGTCGTCCAGGAAGGTGTCGCCTGGCTTTCGGGAGGGGTGGTCGCGAAGGTTGAGGTCTCTTGACCTCGGCAGTGCCCGACATCCTCGGCCCAGGTCTCCGGCTCGTCTTCTGCGGGATCAATCCCGGGTTCCGCTCCGCCGACGCGGGCGCTCATTTCGCCAACCCGCGGAATGACTTCTGGCGGCTGCTCGCCGCGGCGGGCTTTACCTCCCGCGTGCTCGAGCCGAGCGAGCAGTGGTCGCTGCTCGATCTGGGCTACGGGCTGACCAACGCTGCGCCGCGAACGACTCGGGGGAGCAGCGACCTGCGGAGGGCGGACTTCGCGGGCTCCGCCGAGCGCCTGGAGCAGATTGCCGGCGAGCTACGGCCCGAAGGCATTGCCTTCGTCGGCAAGGCCGCCTACGAAGGCGCGTTTCGAGAGCGACCGGAGCTGGGTCTCCAGGACCGGCGGCTCGCCGACACCTTGCTCTTCGTCCTGCCCTCGACCTCGCCTGCGAACGCGGCAGTGCCGTACGAGGAGCGGTTGCGCTGGTTCACCACCCTCCGTGACCGCTTCGGCCGCAAGGGCTGCGGCTAGGACTTCGGGGCGCCTCGAGGGTCGTCCGCGACGAGAGCTTCGGCGACTCCGTACTTGTCGACGATGACATAGCGCTCGGTCCGCTCGACCACCCCCTCGAGCTCGGGGGTGTCGTGGCCCGGATGGAGCGCGAATCGGTCGTCCTGCGATCGCACGGACTCGTACTCCTCGATCGTCATCTGCACCTTTTCCGGACATCTTCCGCATTCGCAGTGGAACTCGAAGCACCCGTCCTCCGGCGGCCACCCGCGCTCCTCCGCCTGCTTGGCGACGCGCTCGAGACGCTCGTTGACCTCCCGGAAGAGCGCTTCGTTCCGCGCCTGGCGTTCGAGGTGTGCTTCCATCGACGTCACCCGCTCCAGCGGTTTGTGATCGGAACCCGGCGGTCCCGCCCGAAGGCCTTGGGGCGAAGCTTCACACCTGGCGGAGCCTGACGGCGCTTGTACTCGGCGCGGTCGACCATCGTGAGCGCGTGCTCCACGAGGCCTGGCTCGAATCCGTCGTTGGAGAGCTCCTCACGTGAAAGGTCGTGCTCGACGTAGGCCTCGAGCACCCGATCCAGGACGTCGTAGGGGGGAAGCGAGTCCTGGTCGACTTGGTTCTCTCGCAGCTCGGCGCTCGGTGCCCGCTCGATGATGCTGGCGGGGATGAGCTCCCGCCCGGCCCGCTCGTTCAGGTGCCGCGCCAACCGGAACACATCCGTCTTGTAGACGTCCTTGAGGAGCGCGAAACCTCCCGCCATGTCTCCGTACAGGGTTGCGTATCCAACCGAGAGCTCGCTCTTGTTCCCGGTTGCGAGCAAGAGCCAGCCGAACTTGTTCGAGAGTGCCATGAGGATGACTCCGCGCGCGCGTGCCTGCAGGTTCTCCTCGGCAAGACCTGCCTCCGTGCCGGCGAAGGGTTCGGCCAGGACCGCGTTCAAGCTGTCGACCACGGACTCGATCGAAAGCTCGAGGTATCGGGCACCCAGGCTCTCGGCTACCGTCTTCGCATCGGCCCGCGTCTCCTCCGAGCTGAAGCGGGACGGCATCGAGACGCAGACGACGTGCTCGGGGCCGAGCGCCTCGCACGCCAGTGCCGCCGTGAGCGCGGAGTCGATTCCGCCCGAGATCCCCAGGACGACCTCCCGAAAGCCGTTCTTCAGGGCGTAGTCGCGGAGCCCGAGCTCCAGTGCGAGCCGCATCTGCTCGAGCTCGTCCAGGAGCGGCGCGACGACAGGTACGACACGCTTCCCGTTTGTCGACGGGGCCGCGTCGACGTCGATCACCGGCGGGTCGACGGCGCCCGACTGTTCGCGGGCAAGCGCGCGCCGGCGGGCATCCGAAAGCCTCCGGGCGATGGTCGTGGAAGGCTCGATGTCGACGAGGAGGAGCGCCTCCTCGAACGCTGGCCCGCGGACGACCACCTCGCCGTCCTGGTCGAGCACGACGCTGTGGCCGTCGAAGACCAGCTCGTCCTGGGCGCCGACGGCGTTCACCAGCACGATCCAGCAAACGTTGTCCCGCGCGCGGGTGGCGAGCATCTGCTCGCGCTCGCGTCCCTTGCCGAGATGGAACGGCGAGGCCGAGATGTTCGCAACCACGTGCGCGCCCGCCAGGGCGAGCTCAGTTGCCGGCGGACCCGGCTGCCAGATGTCCTCGCAGATCGTCGGGCCGACGAGCGTCTCCCCGAATCGGAGCAGCAGAAGGTCGCGGCCCGCCTGGAAGTACCGGTCTTCGTCGAAGACGCCGTAGTTCGGCAGGAAACGCTTGCGGTAGAAGCCCCTGACCTCTCCGTCTGCGCACACAGCACAGGCGTTGAAGAGATCGCGATCGAGCAGAGGTGCTCCGACGAGCGCGGTCACTCCGCGGACCTCGCGGGCGATCAGCCCGAGGCTTCGCTCGGCGGCGCGCAGGAAGCTCGGACGGAGGAGAAGGTCCTCGGGCGGGTAGCCGGTGACGGCGAGCTCAGGGAAGAGAACGAGGTCGGCGCCCGCGTCCCGCGCCTCACCGAGCCGCGTCAGGATGCGGTTGCGATTGCCGTCGAGGTCTCCGACCACCGTGTTGATCTGCGCGAGGGCGAGACGCATGGTCACTTGAAGTCTACCGGTTTTCGCCTCAACGGCGAAAACCCTTGACGTTGAAAGCCATTTAGACCGCCCGGGCGATGTCGTCCAGCGACTCGGGATTCTCGAGCGACGAGAGGTCGCCGGGATCCTCGCCGAGGGCCCTCGCGCGGACGGCGCGGCGGACGATCTTCGCGCTCCGGGTTTTCGGAAGCGCCGGGACGAAGATGACGCGGTCGGGCCGGAAGGCCTTTCCCAGCTCGTCGGCGGCTGCTCTCTCGATCTCGGCTGCGAGCTCCTCGGTCGCCTCCACGCCGGGTCGGAGCGTGCAAAAGACCCACGCCACCTCGCCCTTGACCTCGTGTGGGATGCCGACGGCTGCGGCTTCCGTCACCGCCGGATGGCCGACCACAGCCGACTCGATCTCGGCGGGGCCGATCCGCTTTCCGGCCAGGTTCAGGGTGTCGTCAGAACGCCCGTGAAGGAACCAGTAACCGTCTTCGTCGACGGACGCCCAGTCGCCGTGCACCCAGATCCCGGGGAACCGGCGCCAATAGGCATCCAGGTAGCGCTCCGGATCCTTCCAGATCCCGCGAGTCATGCCGGGAAACGGCTTCCGGCAGACGAGCTCACCAACCTCGCCTCGCACCGAGCGCCCCTTCGCGTCGACGACGTCCATCGCCATTCCGAGCGCGGGCCCGCCGAGGGAGCAGGACTTGATCGGGGTCGCGGGCGTAGGTGACAGAAAGCAGGCTCCGACCTCGGTGCCGCCGGAGCAGTTGATGATCGGACAGCGCCCGCCGCCCACCTGCTCGAAGAGCCAACGGTACGGCTGCGGATTCCACGGCTCTCCAGTCGTCACGATCGTGCGGAGAGAGGAGAGGTCGCTCTCTGGGTCGCCGTGCTGGAGGAGTGCCCGGATCAGGGTCGGCGAGCAGCCGAGCACCGTCGTGCGCTCCTCTTCGATCAGCGTCCAGAGGCGTTTGGGCGGTCGATCCGGCGCACCCTCCATGAAAACGAGTCTCGACCCGAGCGCACCGCCGCCCACGACCATCCAGGGGCCCATGATCCAGCCCATGTCCGTCGAGAAGAGGATGGTGTCGTCCGGGCCGGCATCCGCCTGGTAGGCGACCTCCCGGGCGATCGAGACCAGGAACCCGCCTTGAACGTGGAGGACGCCTTTCGGCTTCCCGGTCGTGCCCGAGGTGTACGCGAGCAGGTAGGGCGCCTCGGAGTCCACCCAGGCCGGCTCCAGCTCGCCCGGCTGTCCTGCGACGACCTCGGGCCAGGTCGTGTCGCGGCCCGGCTTCATCGGCACGTCCTTTCGGCCGAGCCGGCTCCAGACGACGACATGCTCGACCGTCGGCGCCACCGCGACCGCCTCGTCGACGATCTCCTTCATCGGAACCTCACGGCCACGCCGGAACGAGCCGTCGGCCGTGACCACGACCTTTGCCTCGGAGTCCACGACCCTGGCGGCGACCGCGGGGGCGGCGAAGCCGGAGAACACGGGCACCTGGATGGCACCGAGGTGCGCGCAGGCGTGCGAGGCGATCGCGACCTCGAGCGACATCGGAAGGAAAAGCGCGACCGCATCGCCCTCTCCGACTCCGAGCGCGGCCAGCCCCTCGGCGAACCGCGTCACCTCTCGGGAGAGCTCCGCGAAGGTCAGGGTGCGCCGCTCGCCGTCCTCGCCCCGGAACACGGCCGCCTCTACTTCGGGCGTCCGCTCCGCCCACCGGTGGACGCAGTTCCACGCGATGTTCAGCTTCCCGCCGACGAACCAGGTCGCCCACTCGGGGCCGCGCGAGAGATCGACAACCTGGCTCCACGGCTCGCGGAAATCGAGGTCCATATCCTCGATCGCGGCCGGCCAGAACCACTCCGGATCATCTTGTGACCGCTGCTGAAACGCCCGGTAATTATCGAAGCCGTGCCGGCGCATGAAGCGGGCGACGTTCGCGCGCTCGAGCACCTCGGGGCTCGGCTCCCAGATGAAGCTCACGCGTCGAAGCGTAATGTCGCAGGGGCGGCGCTTGCCCGCCCGCGGGCGACGCAAGCCTTGCCCCTACGAGGTGACGGGCCTGCTCGAGGGCGGAGGCTCCTGCCCTTCGACCTGGAGCTCCGGGACCCAGGCGAGCCAAGAGGGGAAGTACCAGTTCCAATCTCCGAGGAGCTTCATCGCAGCCGGTACCAGCACCGAGCGGACGATGGTCGCGTCGAGCAGGAGCGCGATTGCGACGCCGAAGCCCATCTGCTGGAACATGACCAGGTCGCCGGCTGCGAAGCCGGCGAAGACCGCGACGATGATCAGCGCCGCGCCCGTGATGATCCGTGCGGTCGAGCCCACCCCGAACGCGACCGCGCCGACTGCGTCCCCGGTAGCCGTGAACCGCTCCCTGATCCGGCTCAGCAGGAAGACCTGGTAGTCCATCGAGAGCCCGAAGAGGACGGAGAAGAGGAAAAGCGGTACCCAGGCCTCGATCGCGTCCACCTGCTGGAAGCCGAAGAGCTCGTTCCCGACACCCTTCTGGAACACGAGCACGAGCAACCCGTACGCCGCGCCGACGGAGAGGAGGTTGAGCACGATCGCGAGCGCAGGGACGACGACGGAGCGGAAGGCGATCGTGAGGAGGATGAAGCTGAGCCCGAGCACGAAGACGAAGACGATCGGAAGCCAGCTTCCGACCAGGTTGAAGTAGTCGACGTTCTCGGCCGACTCGCCCGTCACGAGCACGCGCGCGTCGGCGCCCGCGAAGGCGGCCGGGATGTCCTCGGACCGCAAAAATCTCACGGCATCGTAGGCCTCGGGACTCGCGGAATCGGTCACCGGAACCGTAATCCGGGCGAGGTCTCCCGCCTCGTTCGGCTCGACCGTAGCCGGTCCGAAGATCGGATTCTCTGCGAGCCGCAGCTGGAGACGCTCGATGCCGCGCTGAACTGCCGGGGACTCCACATCCCCGTCGACGACGATCTCGACCGGATTCGTGCCTGCCTGCGGGAACTCCTCGGAAAGGACCGTGAAGCCTTGCTTGGAGGGGAACCGGTCGGGCAGTGTGCTGATGCCCGCAAAGCCCGTGTTCATGCTCAGGATGGGCAGCGCCAGAGCGAGGAGCAGGCCGCCAGCAACGACCAGGCTCACGACTGGACGGCGCATTACGCGCCTAACCACGGCCGACCAGAAGCGTCCTTCGGCGCCCGCACTCTCGGCGCTCCTGCCGACGATGGGGATGCGCAGCGAGTTAACGCGGTCGCCGAGCAGGCCGAGCACCGCCGGGAGCAGCGTCAGCGCGGCGAGCACCGAGACGATCCCGACCAGGATGGCTCCGGTAGCGAGGCTCCGAAGGATGGTGTCGGGCACGAGGACCATCCCGATCATGGCCAGGACGAACGCGATCCCGCTGAAGAGGACCGCCCTGCTCGCGGTGGCGCCCGCCGCGGCGATGGCGTCGAGCTTCTCGCGACCCTGGACTCGGTCCTCCCGGTAGCGCGAAAGGATGAAGAGCGAGTAGTCGATGCCGAGCGCAAGCCCCATGCCCGAGATCATGTTCACGACGAAGAACGAGAGCTCGAAGACCTGGCCCACGAGGGCTGTCAAGGCCACGGCGACCACGATCGCAAGCAGCGCCAGCAGGACCGGAATCAGCCCTGCAACGACGGCTCCGAAGACGAGGACGAGAATGATGAGCGCCGCCGGGAGCCCGAAGAGCAGCTCTCCCTTCTGGAGGTCTTCCTCCGAGAGCTTCTCGAAATCGGCGTCGCTCGTGACCCTGCCCGTGATCGAGACGTCGAAGCCGCCGCCGTCCGCCTTCTCTATGACGTCGACGAGCGGCGCGACCTCGTCCGTGCGAAGGAAGATCGGGACGATCGTGGCGTGACGGTCCTGAGAGACGAGCGAGTCGTCTCCCGAGGCGAAGAAGCTCTTGGCATCCGCAACGACGCCGGTCTCCCGAGCGCGCTCGGAGATCGATTGCGCCTTCGCCTTGAACTCCGGATCGTCGACCGTGTACCGGTTCGAGCGAAGGACGATGATCTCGCTCGACTCCGGCTCGTGCGGCAGTCGCTCGAAGAGCAGGTTCTCGGCCTGTTTCGACTCGGGATTGCTCGTGACGTCGCTCTCGCTCGTCAGCGCGTCCCCCAGGAAGACCGCGATCAGCCCGAACGACACGACGAGGACGACCAGCCAGGCGCAGATCGTGCGCCATGGATGGCGGCTCGCGGCTCGAGCAAGGCCTTCGGTGGAGAAAAGCGATGGCAGCTCCTAGGTCGTATCACGCGGCTGCCTGCGCTCCAAGTTAAGGGCGTCTGAAGCGGAAACGCCCGCGGCCGGGCGCCGGTGCCTCGACGCCGAGCGTCAGCGCGGCCGCCGCAATGTCTTCGGCCGTCAGCGTCTGAAGGACGTCCCAGCCGGCCGTGGTGAGGTTTCCCTCCCGCGCGAGCCGAAGCGCGTGGGCGCTCAGGGCCTGCTCGAAGACCGTACGCGAAAAGCGTGCGTTCCCGAACGATTCGCTTCGCTTGGCCGCCTCGAGCACGGCGCGGAGCTCGGATTCGGCCCCATCGGTGAGCCGGTACTCGAGCTCGGACGCGAAGCGACTCGTGATTCTGGCCAGCTCGTCGGTCGAGTAGTCCGGAAAGACGATCTCCCGCGAGAAGCGCGACCTGAGACCCGGGTTCGAGTCCAGGAACCGGTGCATGAGCGCCGGATAGCCGGCCACGATCACGACAAGGCGCTCGCGGTGGTCCTCCATGCGCTTGAGGAGCGTCTCGACTGCCTCCGGCCCGAAGTCCATCCGTGCTTCCTCGCGGGCCAGGGCGTACGCCTCGTCGATGAACAGCACTCCGTCCAGCGCGCGGCGAATGACCCGGTCGGTCTTGATCGCGGTCGTGCCGACGAACTGGCCCACGAGGCCGGAGCGGTCGACCTCGACCAGGTGGCCTTTCCCCAGCAGCCCCATGGCGCGGTACATCTGCGCGAGAAGCCGAGCGACGGTCGTCTTGCCGGTTCCGGGGTTGCCGAGGAAGACGAGGTGCTGGCCGGCCGCGGCCTCTCGGAGTCCATGCTCCTTCCGACGACTCTGAACCTGGAGGAACGCCACCAGCGCGTGCATCTGCTCCTTGACCGTCTCGAGGCCCACGAGCCCGTCCAGCTCCGCCTGGAGCTCGTCGAGGCTCCGATCGCCGTCAGTCCGAGTCTCGTCTCGCGCCGAGAGGCGCTCCAGCTGCTCGGCGATCCATTCGCCCTCAGGGCCCGCCGTCTCGCGGAGCCGGTCTCCGAGCTGGCGCAGGGCCCGGCCGGCGTCCTCGAGCGGGTTCCTTGGCATCAGACGACTCGTCCCCCCGCCCGAGGGGGCGAAAACGAGTGGTCGGCGTTCTTAGTGATCGCTAACATAGCTCGCTGGGCACGAAGGGAGGTTCGGACGTGCGAACAAGGCTTTTCACGGAGGACAACAGGAAGTGGTGGACGCTCGGGGCGGTTGCCTTTGGGCTGTTCATGATCATGCTCGACAACACGATCGTGAACGTCGCGCTACCGACGATCGCGCGCGACCTTCAGATCGGAATCTCGGAGCTCGAGTGGGTCGTGAACGGCTACGCGCTCACCTTCGCAGTCATCATGCTGACGGGCGGAAAGCTTGCCGACATGCTCGGCCGGCGGCGGATCTTCATCGCCGGGCTCGCCATCTTCACCCTCTCCTCGCTGGCCTGCGGACTCGCGACGGGCCCGGAGATGCTGATCGGAGCCCGCATCGTCCAAGGAGTCGGCGCCGCGCTCATGAACCCGGCGACGCTCTCGATCATCACGGCCACGTTCCCTCCTCGTCAGCGGGGGATGGCAATCGGCATCTGGGCCGGCACTGCCGGCATGGCGCTCGCTATCGGCCCGCTTCTCGGTGGCGTCATCACCCAGAAGATCGACTGGAGCTGGATCTTTTTCGTGAACGTCCCGGTCGGAATCCTCGCGATCGTCGTCGCCCGGCTTGCCATTAGCGAGTCCCGCGACACCTCGGCCGAGCAGCGACTCGACCTGCCGGGGCTCCTCGCCTCAGGGATCGGGCTCTTCGCGCTCACGTACGGGCTGATCGAGGCGAACACGTACGGCTGGACGTCCACCCGGATCCTCGCGCTGTTCGCTGTTGCAGTCGTCGCGCTCGTCGCGTTCGTTTTCCTCGAGCTGCGGCAGCGGATTCCGATGCTCGATCTCTCTCTCTTCAAGAACCCCACCTTCGCCGGGGCTAACGTGACGATGTTGCTCGTCGCCCTGGCGATGTTCGGCGTCTTCTTCTTCGTCTCGCTCTACATGCAGAACATCCTCGGCTACTCGGCCACACAGACCGGCGCGACCTTCCTGCCGATGACGATCCTGATCGTCTTGCTCGCACCGGTGGCGGGCAAGCTCACCGACCGCATCGGAGGCCGGTGGCTCATGGGTGGGGGCATGGTCCTTATAGGGATATCACTCCTCATCTTCTCGCGGCTCGACCGGGGCTCAGGCTTCTGGGACATCTTCCCCGGGCTCATCGTCGGAGGCATCGGCATGGCAATCACCATGACGCCGACGACCTCTGTCGTCATGGGGTCGGTCCCGGTGGACAAGGCCGGCGTGGGCTCGGCCGTCCTGAACAGCATGCGGCAGGTCGGAGGGTCGCTCGGGATCGCGGTCCTGGGAGCCATCGTGGCGGCCTCGCTCAAGGTGCCCGTCACGGATCCCCGTGCGGCCGACCAGTTCGTGCGGGGCTTCCAGCACGCTCTCATTGCGGCGGCGGGGATTGCGTTCGCGGGGGCGATCGTGGCCATCGCCACCGTGCGGCATCACCGACACGCGGAAGTCGCGGACCTGGCCGCAGCCTGATGGGGCGCACGCGGCTTCCGGCAGAGGAGCGGCGCGCCTCGCTTCTCGCTTGCGCCTGCGGAGTCTTCTCAAAGGGCAGCTATCGGGGCTCGACCACGGCGGAGATCGCGCGCGAGGCGGGTGTCACCGAGCCCGTTCTCTATCGCCACTTCGAGTCGAAACGCGAGCTTTATCTCGCCTGCATCGACGAGACCTGGAGGCGTATCCGGGGCCTCTGGGACGAGGTCGTAGCCGCCGAGCCCGACCCGGCAGCCTGGCTGGCCGCGATGGGTCAGGCCTACCTTGCCGCCACGGAGCAAAAGATGGCGATCGGCAACCTCTGGCTGCAGGCGCTGTCCGAGTCGAGCGAGGACGAGGTGATCCGGGAGCACATGCGTGCCCACCTGCGCGAGGTGCACGACTACGTCAGCGACGTCATCCGCCGCTCCCAGGCTGCCGGAGGGGTACTTCCTGACCGGAACGCCGATGCGGAGGCCTGGATCTT
>DATHAG010000050.1:0-8231 GCA_035296825.1 Gaiellaceae bacterium
CCGCCGACGACGATGTCGGCGCCCTTCTCGAGCGCGTCCTCGAGATGGGTGTCCATCTTCCGTGCGGTCGGCTCGTTGTTCATCGGCCCGACGAGCGTCGAGTCGTCGAAGGGGTCACCGAGGAGCCACGTCTCCGCTTCCTTCACGACTACTGCGAGGAAGTCGTCGTGCACTCGCTTGTCGACGAGCACGCGCTCCGTCGCGCAGCAGACTTGCCCGGCGCAGAAGAAGCCTCCGAAGACAGCGCCCTTGGCGGCGAGCTCCAGGTCGGCGTCGGCGCACACGACGACGGGCCCGTTGCCGCTCGCCTCGATCAAGCTCCGCTTGAGACCGATCGCACGCACGATCTTCTCTGCCGTCCCGTGTGAGCCGACGAAGCCGACGCAGTCGACGTTCTGGTTCGTGATCAGGCTCTCGCCAACCGCCCCGTCACCGTAGACGACGTTCACCACCCCCTCCGGAAGCCCGGCCTCCGCCATGATCTGCATGAAGTTCGCCATCGCGATCGGAGTCCACTCGGATGGCTTCATGACGATTGTGTTCCCGGCGGCGATCCCGGGTGCGATCAGCTCGACCGGAATCAGCGTCGGAAAGTTCCAGGGCGTGATGCATCCGTACACGCCGTTCGGCTTGCGGAAGGTCAAAATCCGCTTGTTCACGTCCTGGGACGGGATCACCGCAGACTCCATCCGCTTCACGTCCTCCGCCGCGATCCGGAAGTTCTCGGCAGTCTCCTCGATGTCGGGAATCGCCTCAGCCACGAAGGGCTTTCCCTGCTCCAGGGAAAGCTCGCGCGCGAAGTCTTCCTTCCGCTCCTCGATCAGGTCGGCGATCGCGTGACAGACTCCGGCGCGGTCCCACGCTGAGAGCGCCGCCCAACCAGGCTGCGCCTCGCGGGCCGCTCGAGCCGCGCGGTCGACGTCCTCCGCGCTCGCATTCGGAGCATCGGCGAGCTTCTCGCCCGTGACGGGGGAGACGATCTCGCGTGCCGAGTCGCCGGTCGCCTCGACCCAGTCGCCGCCGATGAAGTTCTGAAGCGTCCGTACCGTCGTGGCCATGTTCTCCTCCTAGATGGTTGGTCGGAATTGGCGCATCTAGGCCCTGACTGCGCCCATGACCTCGCGCTCCCAGGCCTCATCCAGCACCTGCCGGAGCACGCCTATGAACTCGTCCTGCTCCGCCGGGCCCGCGACGAGAGGCGGGGAGAATTGGGCGCAGGTCTCAGCGCGATCGTCGAAACGCATGTAAACGCCCAGCTCCCGGGCGCGCGGGGTCATCACGGTCTTGATCAGGTGATCTCGCTCGGCCGGCGTGAAGGTCTCCTTCGTCTCCTTGTCCTTGACCAGCTCCAGGGAGTAGAAGAACCCGTCGCCGCGCACGTTGCCGACCATCGGGTGCTCCTCAGCGAGTTGGTCGAAGGCGGCACGGAAGTCGCCCTGATGGCGCTGCACGTGGCCGATCATGTCCTCGCGCTCCATGATCTCGAGGTTTGCGAGCGCGATCGCACACGAGACGGGGTGGCCGCCGAAGGTGATCCCGTGGACGAACGTGCGCGTCGGCTCTGACTGGAAGGGCTCGATCACCTTCGAGCTCGCCACGAGAGCCCCCATGGGCGCGTAGGCGGATGTGATTCCCTTGGCCAGCGTCATCATGTCCGGCTCGATCCCATAGCGGGTGCAGCCGAACCAGTCGCCGACCCGCCCAAACCCGCAAATCACCTCGTCTGCCACGAGCAGGACCCCGTGCTCGTCGCAGATCTCGCGCACGCGGTCGAAGTAGCCCTCGGGGGGGACGATCGAGCCGCCGGAGTTCTGGACCGGCTCGAGGATGACCGCGGCGACCGTCGACGCGTCCTCGTTGCGGATGATGCCGTCGATCTCGTCGGCGCACTGGAGCGTGCAGGCGGACGAATCCGCGCAGTAGGGGCACCGGTAGCGATATGGCGTCGGCGCCCGGAGGCAGCCCGGGAGCAAGGGCTCGAACTGGGAGCGAAGAGCCGGGCTGCCGTTGATCGACAGTGCCCCCATCGTCGTTCCGTGGTATGCGCTGCGCCGCGTCACGTACTTGTAGCGGCCCGGCTCGCCGCGCAGGCGGTGGTACTGGCGCGCCACCTTGAGTGCGGTCTCGATTGCCTCGGAGCCGCCCGAGACGAAGAAGATCCGCCCCACGTCGATCGGGACGAGGTCGCTCACGCGCTCGGCCAGCTCGAGTGCCGGCGGCGTCGCGAAGCCGACCCAGTTTGTGAAGAACGGCAACTTCCGGAGCTGCTCGGCTGCCGCGTCCGCGATCTCGGGCCACGGGCCGTAGCCGATGTTCACGCAATAGAGAGCAGCGAGGGCGTCCAGATACTCGCGCCCCTCGGTGTCCCAGATCCGGCAGCCTTCGCCGCGCTCGATCACGATCGGCGCGTCGAGGTCTGCGGCACGGGTGAAGTGCCGCCACAGGTGGTCGTTCGTCATTGCCATCGAACCTCCGTGTCGAGAAGGGCGAGAAAAGCCTCCGGCTCGCTTATGGCATCTTCGGGCGGGTGGACGCCCGGTGCCGCAAGCCGGCCTTCGTGGATCTCGAGCGCAGCGCGGGCGGCAGGCTCCGAGGTGGAGCGGGCGCTACCGCCGCGCGTGACGGTCATGCCGGTGACCGTCCGCCCGTTGGTGGCGACGTCGACGATGTGGATCGCAACGGACTCCTCCGACTGCGTGTACGGCTCGGGCTCCTCACCGTCGGGGAGGTTCAGAAGCTTTTCGAGGAGACCGGCCGAGAGGCAGAGGCGGAAGCTCGCCTCGGACAGACCAGGGAACCTCCTTGGAAGCGTCGCGATCTCCGAGTGGATCGTGTAGATGCCGGTTGCAGGCCCGACGGGCGGCGGAAACACGCGCTGCGCGGTCCCAGACAGGGGTTCGACCGCCTGCTCGCGACCCTCGTGGACGATCATCGGCTCCATCCTGAGCTCGTCGAGAAGCGTCCTGACCGAGTAAGGGGCTGGGAACGGGTGGTCGGCTGCGGCTGGGTCGCGCGTGGCAGCCCAGATCTCGAGCCGCTCTGGCGTCGTACCAAGCCGGGTCGCGGCCGCTCGGGCGAGGAGGTTCGTCTTCCCCGGCGCCGAGCCCATGCCGAGCACGGCCGTCAGGCCGGCCGAAGCGAACTCGTTGTGTAGCTCGAGCTGCTTCCGGGTCACGTGGAAGAGCCCGCCGAGATCGACGTAGTGCGCCCCCGCCGCCAGGGCACCCCGCATCACGTCGAGGTTCAGCCGGTAGTCGAGGCAGTTGACGCAGACGTCGGCGTCCTCGAGGCTTGCGCGAAGCGACGCAGGATCGCCGGCGTCTAGGAATTCCTCGTCCGAGAGGCGGAAGTCTCTCCGGGCGACGGGGGGGCCCCATTCCTCGAGGAACCGCGCCACGTAGCGGCCGATCGTGCCGGCGCCTCCTAGCACAGCAATCACGCGCCGTTTCCCCCCGCGCGGGCCGTCAGCGCCTGATTCGACTTGACGGCCAGCCAGAGCTCCATCCGCTCTTCCGGATCGTCAGGGTGCCGGCCGGTCTGCTCCCGGAGCCGGTCCATGCGGTAGCGAAGAGTGTGGCGATGGACGCCGATCTGCTCGGCCGCGTCGCTCCAGCAGCACCCCGTATCGAGGAGGGCCGTCAATGAGCTCATCAGCCACTCGTTGTCGGCAGTGGGACCGAGCACACGGTCGACGAATGCCTCGAGCGCAGCATCCGGGAGGGACAAGAGGAGCTCGAGCGACCCGAGGTCGTGGTAGGACGCAACCGGCGAGGAGACCGCGTCGAGCGCGGCCCGCGCCTCGAGCAGGCTCCGCCCGAGCGCCCGGCCGCGCGACGGGCGGCCGATCCCGACGCGTGCCTCGCCCTCTCCCTCGACGATCCTCCTCGCGAGCGCGTGGACCTCTTCCTCGCTCGCAGCGCCGACGAGAAACGCCGCCCGCTCCGGCCGCGCGGTCGAGAGGTAGTTGAGGGAGCACCGGTCGAGCTCCTCGGCGACGTCCCGGCGCAGCTGCTCGCCGGACACATGCCCGTTTTGGGGGACGGCGAGGAGCGCTGCATACGTCCGCTCAGGCTCGAGGCCGAAGGCGGCGATCCTGCGCCCGATTTCGCGGTCGTCGAGGCGCGAGCTCTCGAGATCGTCGAGTAGGTCGCCTGCCAGTCGGAGCTCGGCGGCGCCGACGGCTCGCCGCCGCGAAAGCTCGAATGCAAGCGCCGTCTGCCCGTGGTGGAGGACGAGCCGGTCGTACTCGCCGAAATCGCCCTCGGCTCGCACGGCCTTCAGGGTTGCGGTCTCACCATGTGCGTTCACCGGTAGCTCCAGCGCCTCGTCGAAGTAAAGCTTGGTACCGCCGTGACGCTCGGCGACGACGCGTCCGTTCTCATCCACCAGCGCGAGCGAGCAGTCGAGCCGCGTGCAGACGATCGCGAGGAGCGCCGGGATGCCGCGGCCCTCGAGCACGGCCTCGGCGAGCCGCTCGTGCACTTCGAGAGCCTCGCGGAGCTCGACGAGCTGCTCATTCGCGAGGTTTTTAACGGCCGCCTTCGTGATCGCCACAAACGGCACGTCGTAGGGGACGCTCAGGACGGGAAACGAAAGCCGGTCGGCCTCCTCGACGATCGGGGCCGGGACTTCCGGGTAACCGAAGCCGACACCAAAACCAAGTCCCGCGACGCCGTGCTCTGCGAGCCCGCCGACGTACTCCCGTTGGACTCCCTCCTGCTCTCCTACCCCGAGCCCGGTCGTCAAGAGAAGCTCTCCGCCCTCGAGGAACTCGGTCGGGTCGGACAGCTCCGACACGTGCAGCCAGCTGACCTGGTTGCCGAGACCCTCGTCTCCGGCTGCGACGCTCAGGCCAAGCCCGGGGAGCTCGGCAATGTCCCGGACGGTCAACAAGTCGCGCACTTCGACATCGAGGCCAAACCTACGCCGAGTCCTGAGCGGAAGCAAGCACCATCCCCCGGAAGGCGGCACCCGGTTCTGGACAACGCGTCCACATCCTGCGCGCTCTCCTTGAAAAGCTTCCGCGAAAGGCGTGCGGGCATTCGTGACGCGCGATTCGAATGGGAGCCCGAGACACCGGGCTCTGCGGCGTTGGCGCTCCGAACCGCTACCCGCTACCGCTAGCGGCCTTCGAGAACCTTGCCGGCCTTGGCGATCCCACGCGAGATCATGTAGCCGAAGGCGAGCGCGACGGTTGCCATGACGAACGAGTCAGGACCAACGGAGTCGCTTGCCAGCGCGATGATCCCGACGACGGCCCACGCGAGCAGGAAGACGAGAAGCTCGCCGTTCAGGACGGGTAGCGGCGGTATTCCGGAGCCGTAGTAGGGTCGGTCGTAGCCCGGCGGGGGTTGCTGGGGTGGGGGCGTGGTGGACATGGGTGCTCGTTTCGCCGGGCAGTTCGCGTCTCCTTGTAACGCTACGATGGTCTCGGCCGGTGCAGCTTTTCCACTACCACCTGGTCACGAGCAAGGTCCGGCTGGTCGAGGCGCGCTACATCGGCAAGCTCGGCTTCTCACTCGTCGGCCGCTACGGCTGGGTCGGCGAGAGCTCGCACTGGTTCGAGTCGGGTGTCTCGTGGGACGACCTCGATGCCAAGGGGTTCCGCCTGCGATTGATCGAACTGGGCCGCGGGGCGGTCAACGTCGTGATCCAGCCCGGCCACTGGGACCGACCCCGGGTCGACCATCTCGGCATCGCGCTCGACGAGGACGGGTATGCCTCTGCGCTCGAGCGGGCCATCGAGCTCGAGCTGAAGATTCAGGACCATCCTGGCAAGCGAACGTTCATCGCCACCGAGGCCGGCTACCGGCTCGAGGTTCACCCGCCACGCGACTGGATCGAGGCTGCGCTCGAGCAAACCGACGATCTAAACCTCAGCGAGCTCCACCTCCGCGCCGAGGATCCGCACGGCAAGGCCCGTGCCATCGCCGAGATCCTCCAGCTGGAGCCGTTTGGCTCCGACGTCGCGATCGGAGAGACGATCGTCCGCTTCCTGCCCGGTGGCCCGGAGGGCCGCCCCGAGCTCGCGGCCGAAGTGCTGACGTGACCGCAAGCTACGAGCAGGCCGGTGTGTCGCTTGCGAAGGCTCACGACGTCGTTGAGCGCATTCGCGCCGCCGTCGACTCAACGCTCGGGGACCGAGTCGTAGGAGGCCTGGGCGGCTTCGCCGGCCTCTTTCGGCTCGACGACGGGCGCCTGCTCGCCGCCACAACCGACGGGGTCGGCACGAAGCTGATCCTCGCCCGGCGGGCCGGTCGACTGCGAGAAGCGGGGAGGGACCTTGCGGCCCATTGCGTGAACGACGTCGTCACGACGGGTGCCGAGCCCCTTTTCTTCCTGGACTATGCGGCCGCCGGGAGCCTCGATCTCGACGAGGTCGCAGAGCTCGTCGAGGGCGCGGCCTCCGTGTGTCGGGAAGCTGGGTGCGCGATCCTCGGGGGGGAGACGGCGGAGCTTCCAGGTATTTACCGGGAGGGCGAGCTCGACTTCGCAGGCACGTGCGTGGGCCTCGTCCGGCAGGAAGACCTCATCGACGGCTCTCGCTGCGAGGCCGGAGACCTCGTCCTCGGGCTCCCGTCCGCCGGCTTGCACGCAAATGGGTTCACGCTCGTTCGAAAGGTGCTGGGAGAAGGTGCGTTCGACCGCGACCTCGTGCTTGCCCCGACGCGGCTCTACCTGGACGACGTCCGCCGCCTGCGCGCGTCCATCGACGTCAGGGCGCTCGCCCACATCACCGGCGGTGGCATCCCTGGGAATCTGCCGCGCGTGCTCCCCGCCGGCCTGCGGGCTCGGATCGATCCGTCAAGCTGGGAGCGCCATCCGGTTTATAAGTGGCTCGACGAGCTGGGCATCGACGAGGACGAGCAGCGTCGGGTCTTCAATCTTGGCGTCGGCTTCTGCGCCGTCGTTCCGGCGGGCGACACGGAGGACTCGGGATTCCCCGTCATCGGCCGGCTCGAGGAAGGCGACCGCGGCGTAGTCTGGGCGGACCGACCATGATCGGCGTTCTCGCCTCGGGCCGCGGAACGAACCTCCAGGCTCTGCTCGACCAGGGCTTACCCGTCACAGCGGTCGCCTCGAACGTCGAAGGCGCACAGGCGCTCGAGCGCGCAGCGGCGCACGACATCCCGTCGGCGGTCTTTCGACTGGCCGACTACGACTCGCGCCTAAAGCGGGATCAGGAGATGGCGGACTGGCTGGCAGCCAACGGGGTCGAACTGGTCGTCTGTGCCGGCTACATGCACCTGCTGACGAAGCCGTTCCTCGACCGTTTTCCGTGCCTGAACGTGCATCCGTCGCTCCTGCCTGATTTCCCGGGGGCGCACGCCGTGGACGAGGCCCTCGCCGCCGCAGCCACCGAGACAGGCGTGACCGTTCATTTCCTTGACGAGGGAGTGGACACCGGACCGGTGATCGCCCAGGAAGCCGTGCCGATTCACCCAGACGACACGGCGGAGTCGCTCCATGCCCGCCTTCAGAGCATCGAGCACCGGCTCCTCCCCGAAACGGTGCGCAGCTATCTGGCCGGGGCTCTACGCTCCTCATAGATGGCCGGGAACGTGGAGCACGCACTCGTCTCAGTCTTCGACAAGACCGGCCTCGACGAGTTCGCGCGAGGCCTCCACGAGCTCGGCGTCGAGATCGTGGCGAGCGGAGGCACGGCGGCGTTCATCTCGGACCTGGGTATCCCTGTCACCAGCGTCGAGGAGCTGACGGATGTCCCCGAGATGCTCGGCGGCAGGGTGAAGACGCTCCACCCCCGCATTCACGCCGCCATCCTGGCCCGCCGCGACGTCCCCGAGGACTTGGAGGCTCTTCGCAAGCATGACATCAGGCCCTTCGACCTGGTTTGCGTCAATCTCTACCCGTTCCAGCACGTGACGGGCAAGCGAAACGTGCGCGAGGAGGAGGCCGTCGAGATGATCGATGTCGGCGGCCCCGCGATGCTCCGTGCGGCCGCGAAGAACTTCGTCCACGTCGTGCCCGTGTGCGAGCTCAGCCGGTACGAGAGCGTGCTTGCCGAGCTCCGACGGACCGGCGCTCTCGAGCTCGACACGCGCCGGGAGCTGGCAGCGGAGGCGTTCTCCCACACCGCCACCTACGAGGCCGCGATCGCGAACTGGTTCTCGGACCGGGAGAGCTTTCCGGGCAGGCTCCTGGTCCCGCTCGAGAAGCAGGCCGACCTTCCGTACGGTGAGAATCCGCACCAACGCAGCGCGTACTACGTC
>DATHAG010000051.1:0-11504 GCA_035296825.1 Gaiellaceae bacterium
AGCGCGTACTACGTCGAGGCCGGAGCCCGGCGGCACCTCCTCTCGCGCGTCGAGCAGCTCTCGGGCGGCGAGCTCTCGTTCAACAACCTGAACGACCTCGATGCTGCCCGCTCTGCGCTCCGCGAGTTCACTGTCCCGGCGGCGGTGATCGTGAAGCACGCGAATCCATGCGGCTGCGCGCTCGCTTCGGGAATCGAGCAGGCGTACGAGCTCGCATTGGCGGCGGATCCCGTCTCGGCCTACGGTGGCGTCGTTGCGCTCAACCGTCGGGTCGAGAAGCCGCTGGCCCAGCGACTTGCGACACAGTTCGTGGAGGTGTTGATCGCGCCCGCCTACTCCGAGGACGCACTCGCGGCGCTTCGGGCGAAAGAATCGCTCCGAATCCTGGAAGACGGTGAGCGCCGCGGCGGCACCCCCGGCGAGCGCGACTACCGGCGCGTTCTCGGCGGCATGCTCGTGCAGGATGCCGACGCGGAGCTGGACGACCGCGACGGCATGAAGGTCGTGACGGTCCATGCGCCGAGCGAGACCGGGTGGGGCGACCTGATCTTCGCATGGCGCGTCGCCAAGCACCTCACGTCGAATGCCATCGTGATCGCCAAGGATCTGCAGGTGGTCGGACTCGGAGGCGGCCAGACGAGCCGCGTTGACGCCGTTCGGCTGGCGATCGAGAAAGCCCGTGACCGTGGGCACGACCTGAACGGGGCTGCGCTTGCCTCGGACGCTTTCTTCCCGTTCGCGGACGGAGCCAGCCTGGCACTCGAAGCCGGCGTCAAGGGGATCATCCAGCCGGGCGGCTCGAAGCGCGACTCGGAGGTCGCCGAGGCGGTCGAGCAGGCCGGCGCAACGATGGTCTTCACGTCCCGCCGCCACTTTCGCCACTGAGCGGCCGCGATACGCGGGTGAGGCCTGCCTCGCACCTACAATCCGCCCGTGGTCAGGGAGTACCCGACCGTGCTCGACCTCGTCGGCCGCACGCCGCTCGTCCGCTTGCAGCGCCTCTCGCGCGGAGTCGAGCCTACGCTCCTCGCCAAGCTCGAATACATGAACCCCGGCGGAAGTGTGAAGGACCGCATCGGCCTGCGGATGATCGAGCAGGCCGAGCGGGACGGAAAGCTGCGGCCCGGCGGGACGATCGTCGAGCCGACGAGCGGTAACACGGGGGTCGGCCTAGCGATCGCAGCGGCCCTCAGGGGGTATCGGTGCGTCTTCGTCATGCCCGACAAGATCGCCGAAGAGAAGCGGGCGCTCCTGCGGGCCTACGGGGCCGAGGTCGTCATCTGCCCCACTGCGGTCGAGCCGGAGTCACCTGAGAGCTACTACTCCGTCTCCGACCGACTTGCGGAGGAGATACCGGGCGCTTACAAGCCCGACCAGTACTCGAACCCGGCCAATCCCGAGGCACACTACGAGACGACCGGCCCCGAGCTCTGGGAGCAGACTGGTGGCGAGGTCGACGCAATCGTGTTCTCCGTGGGCACGGGAGGAACGATCAGCGGGACGGCTCGGTACCTGAAGGAGCAGAGGCCCGACCTGCTCGTCGTCGGCGCCGACCCCGAAGGCTCGATCTACTCGAGCCCCGAGGACGTCCACCCATACCTGGTGGAGGGGATTGGCGAGGACTTCTGGCCCAAGACCTACGACCCGTCCCTCGTCGACGAGCTGGTCGCGGTGTCCGACCGCGACTCGTTCCGGACCGCGAGGCGCCTGGCGCGCGAGGAGGGAATGCTGGTCGGCGGCTCCGGCGGTACGGCCGTCTGGGCGATGCTGCAGATCGCGCGCCGCTTCGGGGCGGACGCAACAATCGTGACGCTGATTCCTGACAGCGGCCGCGGCTATCTCTCCAAGGTCTATGACGACAATTGGCTCCTCGAGCATGGATTCCTGGAGCGCGCCGCCGCCCAGCCCACGATCGAGGAGGTTCTGGCGTTCAAGCAGGGCGAAGGGCGCGAATTGCCAGAGCTGGTGCTGATCGAGTCTCACGAGAAGGTGGGACAAGCCATCGAGCTGATGCAGCGCTACGGCATTTCCCAGATCCCGGTCGTCCGCCACGAGCCAGCCGAGTCCCTCGCAGACATCGTCGGCTCGATCCGCGAGCGAGGGCTGCTCGAGCGCGTGTTCCTGAACCAGGGCGCCATGAGCGAGGACGTGTCAGGCGCGATGGAGCCGCCCCTCCCCGCGGTCGAGATCAAGGACACGGTCGACACCGTGTTCGCCGACCTCTCGAGTGGAAGCCCCGCAGTCGTCGTTGCACGAGAAGGGCGTCCGGCCGGTGTCCTCACCCGGGCCGACCTCCTCGAGTACTTGGCGAACGAGCGGCGAAACGGGTAGCGCAAGCTAGGATCGAACGATGGACTTCGAGACCCGCGCCATCCACGCCGGGCAGGAACCTGACCCGGCTACCGGCGCCGTGATCGTCCCGATCTTTCAGACCTCCACTTACGTGCAGGAGGAGGCCGGGCAGACCAAGGGCTACGAGTACTCACGCACGGGCAATCCAACAAGGGCAGCTCTCGAGACCTGCCTGGCGTCGCTCGAGTCCGCGGAGCACGGCTTTGCGTTCGCCTCCGGCATGGCCGCGACGACGACCGTGTTCCACCTGCTTTCGCCCGGCGACCGTGTGGTCTGCGTGAACGACGTCTACGGCGGGACGTATCGCATCTTCACCAAGGTCTACGAGCCGAAGGGCTATCACTTCGAGTTCGTCTCGGCCGAGGACGCGAGCGAGCGGCTGACCGACTCCCTCGACGAGCGCACGCGGATGATCTGGGTCGAGACGCCGACGAACCCGCTCATGAGCATCGTCGACGTGCGGGCCGTCACGGAGGCGGCGCACGCCGCCGGCGCCTTCGTCGTAGTGGACAACACGTTCGCGACGCCGTATCTGCAACGCCCGCTCGAGCTGGGCGCCGATGTCGTCGTCCATTCGACCACGAAGTACCTCGGCGGGCACTCGGATGTTGTAGGTGGGTTCGCGGGCACGAACGACACGTCAATCGCGGAGCGGCTGGCCTTTCTCCAGAACTCGCTCGGAGCGATCCCGGGGCCACTCGACTCGTGGCTGGTGCTCCGTGGCCTGAAGACCCTCGCGATCCGGATGCGACAGCATTCGGCCAACGCGCAGCGGATCGCCGAGCATTTGGAGATCCATCCGGCCGTCGAGCGGGTTCGTTATCCGGGACTCGAGAGCCACTCGCAACACGACCTCGCGCGCTCGCAGATGGACGGCTTCGGCGGCATGATCTCCTTCGATGTCGCGGGCTCCGGCCAGGACGCCCTCGAGGTCGTCCGCTCGACGTCGATCTGGCAGCTGGCGGAGTCGCTCGGAGGCGTCGAGAGCCTCATCGAGCACCCCGGGGTGATGACGCACGCGAGCCTCTCCGAGTCGCCCTACTCGATCCCGGAGAACCTCATTCGCCTTTCGGTCGGGATCGAATCGGTCGACGACCTGATCGCCGATCTCGATGCTGCCCTCGCACGCGTCCGGGTTGGAGCCAGCTCGGCCTGAATCGCGGAGCTGGACCGGTGGACCCAGCCTCCTCCCTCTTTTGACTCTAGTCCCCGAACACGCGCCCATGGCGCGCCGAATGTGTCGAGAGGCACGCGGGCCGTGCCCGGACTCGAACGAGGTCAGGGCGCGACGAGCTCCGGGGCCGGCCTGTCTCGTTTGCCGGTGACCAGCTCGTACGCGGCGACGTAGTCGGCCACCATCCGGCGCGCCGAGAACTTCTCTTCGACGTAGCGCCGACAGTCCATGGGATCGAGCTTCTTGGCCTCGGCGAGCGCTCCCACCATTTCCGTGTGATGCTCCACGATGACCCCGCCGCGCCCTTCGGCCACTACTTCCGGGACCGCCCCCCGCCGAGTGGCGATTACGGGCGTCCCACACGCCATCGACTCGATCATGACGAGACCGAACGGCTCCTCCCATTCGATCGGGAAGAGCGTCGCCCGCGCATCCTGGAGCAGTACGAGCTTCTCCGACTGGCTTACCTCGCCGAGGTATTCGATGCCGCCCCCGAGCCCTGGCGTAACGTACTTGTCGAAGTACTCACGCTCGGCGACGTCCTGCTTCTTGCCGGCGAGCTTCAGCGGAAGCCCCGCGGCCCGCGCGACTTCGATCGCCCGATGTGCCCCCTTCTCAGCGCACATCCGCCCGAGGAAGAGGAGATAGCCCCCGTCGTGGTCTCCGACTGAGTAGGCGGCGAGGTCGAGTGCGTTCGGACAGTTCGCGACCCACGGAAGATCTGGCTTCGGACGACGCTGGTTCATCGAGATCGAGATGAGGTTGAGACGGTGCGAGGCGTTCGCTAGGAGCTGGTAGATCACCCCTGGCTCTCCGCCCAGCGGCCCGTGAACCGTGTGGACGACCGGCGTGTCCGTCGCGCACCCCACCGCAGCAGCCAAGGGGCCGGAATGATCGTTGATGACGTCGAAATCGTCCGCGCGCTCCAGGCAGGTGAGCGCATGTAGAAGCTCGGGCGAGGCCATCCCGATTCGGCTCGAAGGAGCCTCCGCGAAGGCAGAAACGACCTTCGCAGGGCTCTTCGAATCACCTGAGGCAAAAAGCGTGACGTTGTGCCCGGCCTCGACCAGCCCGTTGGCGAGAAGCGACACGACCGCCTCGATGCCGCCGTAACGGGTCGGAGGGACGGGAAACCACGCAGGACTCAGGATTGCGATTCGGATCGCACGCCTCCTTCTTCCCCCCGCACGGCTATTTCCCCGTTCTCGAGCGAAGCATGCCAGACCCTGTTGAAAGCGCGGATTCCGGAGAGCCGGATCCTTCCCGCCCATTCGGGCGCCGGCTCCCACCGAACACTCTGGAGCTCACGCCGCTCGCGGTCAGGCTCGAGACCCAGGAGCACCTGGAGCAGGAGGATGGGCGTGCCCGCGGCCCAGGCCTGCGGTCGCGCTGCGGTCGGGTAGGCGATCGGGAACGGCGTCTCAGACCGGGGGAAGCCGGCAAAGACCTCGGGGAGCTGGTAGTCGAAGTACGCCGCCGCTTCCGTCATCCTGCGCGCGATGCGGTCGGCCTCATCGCGGCGCCCGCACCGTGCCAGGCCAAGGGCGATTAACGAGTTGTCGTGCGGCCAAACCGTGCCGTTGTGGTATGTCAGCGGGCTGTAGCCGGCGTCGGCCGTGGACATGGTTCGAACACCCCAGCCGGACCAGAGCTCCTCCTGCATGAGCCGGTCCGCGATCGTGGGCACCCGCTCCGCGGGCACGATTCCGCTCCAGAGGAGATGGCCGACGTTCGACGCCAGCGAATCCACACGCTGCTTCTGGCCGTCGAGGGCGAGCGCGTAGTAGCCGCCCCTCGCCTCACACCAGAACGCCTCGTCGAAGCGAAGCCGCAGATCGGCCGCGTCGCGCTCGAGCCGCGTGGCGAGCTCTTCGTCGCCCCAGGCGATCCGGGCGATCTCGGCCACGCGAAGCTTCGCGTCGTAGACGTAGCCCTGAACCTCACAGGGCGCGATCGGAGCGTCCGCTTGCCGCCCGTCGGCGAAGAGCTGCGAGTTACCGGAGTCTTTCCATGATTGATTCTCGAGCCCGTGCGGCGCCCGCCGCATGTACTCGATGAACCCGTCTCCGTCGAGATCCCCGTAGCGGTCGATCCATCCAAGAGCCCGGAGCGCGGGCTCGCGAAACCGACCCGGCAGCTCGTTATCGCCTGTCCAGCGCCAGACCTCGGACAGGAGCACGAGGAAGAGCGGCGTTGCGTCCAGGGTGCCGTAGTAACGCGAGAACCAGTTCATCGCAGCCCGGCCCTCTCGCACCTCGTGGACGATCTTTCCAGGCTCGGCATCCGTCTCCGGGTCGTCTTCGGTTGCCTGTAGGTCGACAAGGGCCGCCAACGCGCTTTCGGCCAGCTCCGGGCCGAACAGGAGAGTCTGCAGACACGTGATGATCGTGTCCCGGCCGAACACCGTCATGAACCAGGGCATCCCGGCCGCCGGGAGCTGGCCCACGAGCCCACGCCGTTGGCCCATGCGGAGCGATGCCAGGTCCGCTACGGACCGCTCATACGTTCTCGCCACCGCGGGCCATGAGGCCTCGAGCTGGGGAACCCGGATCTGCCAAGCCGCGAGCGACGCCCTCACCCGCGCTCGCTCCTGGCCGAACTGCAGTTCGGCCAGGCGGGGGCCGGTGGCTCCTCCGGTTGCGTTCGCGAGCACGTCGAGGCGAAGCCTCCACTCCGCACCCGCTTCAAGAACGATCCGGTAGCGGGCACAACCCGCGTTGATCTCGCCTCGCTCCGAGAGGAACACCTGCGTCATGCCGTCGAACCCGTCGGCGCCCCTGAGCACGAAACCGTTCCGCGCGTCCTCGTACTGGGGCTCGACCTGCGGCGGGAGAGGCCGGGCATGGCGCGGATCTCCCATCGTGAAGTCGTGCTCCTTCACGCTGAGGATGTCAGCGAAGTCCGCCCCGATCTCGAGCCCGATCACGAGCTCGATCCGGCGGCGGGCATGGTTTCGGACGATGAGGTGATCCTGCATCCCTTCCCCGACGAAGCGCTCCCGCGCGATCGAGAGCTCGTCCTGCCCGAGGCCTCCGGCGATCGGATTCCGGAGGTAGAACGCGGCCGAGTAATACTCGACCTTCCCCGATGTGAGCAAGAGCGGCCTCACGCCGTTGACCGTAAGGATCAAGCGAGAGAGAAAGCGCGTGTCGGACGCGAAAAAGCCCATGCTCGGGCCGTCGACGTCACCGGATTCGTCGCAAACGCAGAACGTCGACCCTTCGAGGATCGTGAGCGGCATCTAGTTGGTAGGTCGGTAATTGGCATGCCCGCGGGGACGGGCCAGACCAGGCCAGGGCGTGCCGTCGTCCGCAGGCAAGGCTAGAAACCTCGGCTGCCAGGCCCGGCGTGCGGCCTGGCGCGGTGTCCGGACCGCCAGCCGAGGGTGTGGCAATTGTCGATCAACCATCCGCTTAACGCCGGACGATGGCGTCCTGGCTCGCCTGTTGGAGCGGCTTCACAACCATCTCGTCGACAACCATGTACGGCGGGCGAGTCACCACCCACACGATGCAGTCGGCGATGTCGTCAGGCGTCAGGTAGTCGACTCCGGAGTAGACGGAGCTCTTCTTCTCGGCATCGCCGCCAAAGCGCACATCCGAGAACTCGGTGTCCCCGACCATGCCCGGGTCGACCGTGGAAACCTTGATCCTGCCTACGAGCTCCTTCCGCATGACCTCCGTGAGCGCCTTGACGGCCGTCTTCGAGCCCACGTAGAGGCCGCCCATCGGGTAGGCCTCGTGTCCCGCCCATGAGCCCAGGTTGACCACGTGGCCTGTCCCGTCCTCCATGTGCGGAAGAACGAGCCGCGTCATCCGGACGAGCCCGAGGACGTTGGTCTCGAGCATCGTGCGGTCATCCTCGTCGTTTCCGTCTTCGATCGTAACGCGCCCGAGCGCGAGCCCGGCGTTGTTCACGAGGATGTCGATGCGTCCCAGGAAAGAGGCCGCCTGTTCGACGAAGGCGGCCGCGCTCCCGGCATCCGTTACGTCGAGCTCAGCTGCGAGATGATCGCCCGGTAGCTCCGACGCAAATGCCATCAGCCTGTCGACTCGCCTCGCACCGAGCGCGAGCCGGGCCCCGGCCTGTGCCAGCGCTCGGGCCGTGGAGCTACCGATGCCACTCGAGGCGCCCGTAACGAGCGCAGTGCGTCCCTCGAGCCCGGCCATCGGGCGAGAGCTTATCGAGCAGGCGCTGTCTCTCTCGCCGGTGCGCCGAGAAGCGCCTGCTCGAGCGCCTCCTCGCGCTCGCCGAGCGAGAAGGGCTTCAGCAGATGCACTACGCATCCCAGTGCCCTGACGTCCGGTGTCGGCGGATAAATGCTTACGCAGACGGTGGGAACCTCGGGCCGCGCGCGCCTCAGCCTGCGCATAGCCGAAGCAGCAGGAATGGCCGGCTCCACGAGAAGGGCGTCGAAGCCCGCCTAGGCGGGCTTCGCGATGACGGCGTCGATCAGGTCATCGAGCGCCGTGCCGTGGCGGCCGCGGGCGAGGCCAACCAGGTAGCAAACCAGCGGGGCGTTGATGCGCTCGCCACTCTCGTGGGCAGCAACGCGGGCGAGGTCGAGGAGCTCGTCGATGTCTTTCTGCTCGAGGGTGTAGACCTCGGGCTCGTCCCCGCATTCGGACGCGAGGTTGTCCCGCGCCTGCTCCAGCCAGTCCTGCACGCCCCAGACCCTACCCGTGACTCACGAGCTTAGACTCCGCGGTCGATGAGGCTCGGAGTTCCCAAAGAGACGGCGCCGGGCGAGCGCCGCGTTGCCCTCGTTCCGGACATCGTCGGTCGCCTGGTCGCGAGCGGCAACGAAGTGATGGTCGAAGCCGAGGCCGGGTTGGCCGCGGGCTTCACCGACCACGCGTATGCAGAAGCAGGCGCCTCGCTCGTCCAGACGGCCGGGGACGTCTACGACAGCGCCGGCCTCGTGTGCAAGGTGCAGCGGCCCTCCGCCGAGGAGCTCGCTGCGCTCCGCGAGGGCACCGTGCTCGTTGCGCTCCTCCAGCCGCTCGTCGACCCGGAGCTCCCGAGCGGGCTCGCCGAACGTGGAGTCACGGCGTTCTCCATGGACTCGATACCGCGCATCACACGCGCTCAACCGATGGATGCGCTCTCCTCCCAGAGCACGGTCGCCGGCTACAAGGCAGTCGTCGTCGCAGCTGCGACGCTCGGGAAGTTCTTTCCCATGCTCACAACCGCGGCCGGAACGATCGCGCCGGCGAAGGTGCTCGTCCTTGGCGCAGGCGTTGCGGGGCTCCAGGCAATTGCGACCGCCCGCCGACTCGGTGCCGTCGTCTCCGCTTTCGACGTCCGCCCGGTCGTGAAGGAGCAGGTCGAGAGCCTCGGTGCCGCCTTCCTCGAGCTCGATGTCGAAGGCGCCGAGGGAACGGGGGGATACGCAGTCGCGCTCTCCGAGGACCAGCACGAGCGCGAGCAGGAGCTCATCGCTCGCCACGTCGGAGAATCCGATGCCGTTGTCTCCACAGCCCTGATCCCGGGCCGCCCGGCACCGGTGCTCGTCACCGCGGCGGCGGCGCGTGGCATGCGCCCAGGGTCGGTCATCGTCGACCTCGCCGCCGAGATGGGCGGGAACTGCGAGCTGACGAAGCCTGGCGAGACGATCGAGGTGGGCGGCGTCAGGATCGTAGGCGAGGTCAACATGCCGAGCACGATGCCGTTCCACGCGAGCCAGATGTACGCGCGCAACGTCCATAGCTTCCTCGGCCTACTACTCGCGGACGGTGAGCTCGTGTTGGACTTCGAGGACGAGATCGTTCGCGAGACCTGTGTAGCGCACGAGGGACGGGTCTTGAAGGAGGTCGTGCCGGCGTGAGACCGGAGTTGATCGCGAGCCTGACGATCTTCGCGCTGGCCGTCTTCCTCGGCGTCGAGCTGATTTCCCGGGTCCCCACCCTCCTCCACACACCGCTCATGTCGGGGACGAACGCGATCCACGGCATCGTCGTCGTCGGGGCGATGCTGATCGCCGGCTCGGCCGACTCGACGCTCGAGCAGGTGCTCGCGTTCGTCGCCCTGGTGTTCGGAACCGTGAACGTGGTCGGTGGGTTCCTTGTCACAGACCGGATGCTCGACATGTTCAAGAGAAAGCCCGAGAAGAGTCCCGAGTGACCCCGCTCTTGGCGCTCGGGCAGAACGCCGTCAATCTCACCTACGCCGTTGCGGCGATCCTGCTGATCCTCGGGATCAAGAGGCTCTCGCATCCGACCACCGCTCGTTCGGGAAATCTCGTAGCAGCGGCCGGAATGGCGATCGCCGTCGTGGTCACGCTCTTCTCACCGGAGATCGACTCCTACTGGCTGATCGCCGCCGGGATCGCTGTGGGGACAGTGATCGGCGCCGTCTCGGCGCGCCGCGTTCGGATGACAGCGATGCCCCAGATGGTCGCTCTGTTCAACGGGGTCGGCGGCGGCGCGGCGGCGCTGATCGCAGCGGCGGAGTTCCACCGCCTCGCACCGGCCGACGGGGCCCTGTCCGGAGACATTCTGGCTGCGTCGATGTTCTCCGCCCTCGTCGGCTCGATCAGCTTCTCCGGCTCGATCGTTGCGTTCGCGAAGCTCCAGGAGCTTTTGCCCGGGCGCCCCCTCGTCTTTCCGGGACAGAACGTCGTGAACGCCCTGGTTTTCCTTATCTCGATCGGCCTCGCCGTCGCCGCAGCGGCGACCGAGGCGCAAGTCTGGATCGTCTTGCTTCTGCTCGCCTCGCTTCTTTTCGGCGTCATGCTCGTGCTGCCGATCGGTGGCGCCGACATGCCGGTCGTGATCTCCTTCCTGAACGCATTCACGGGCCTCGCAGCCGCTTCGGCCGGCTTCGTGCTCGACAACGTCGCGTTGATCATCGGCGGGACGCTCGTGGGAGCTTCGGGGACCCTGCTCACGGTGATGATGGGGCGTGCGATGAACCGGTCGCTCGCCAACGTGCTCTTCAGCGCCTTCGGCTCGGCGGGAGGGGGAGGCGCAGCCGCTGCGGCCGGGCCCGATGCGGACGGGAAGATGGCTCGGGAGATCACCCCGGAGGACGCCGCCGTCATGCTGGCCTATGCGGAGCAGGTGATGGTCGTTCCCGGCTACGGGCTCGCGGTCGCGCAGGCCCAGCACGCCACGCGGGAGCTCGCCGATCTGCTCGAGGGGCGGGGCGTCCGGGTTCGGTACGCCATTCACCCGGTCGCGGGCCGGATGCCAGGCCACATGAACGTTCTCCTCGCCGAGGCCAACGTGCCCTACCCGCAGCTCCTAGATATGGACGATGCGAACCCCGAGTTCCAGCGGACCGACGTCGTTCTGGTGATCGGGGCGAACGACGTCACGAATCCGGCGGCGCGCACCGACCGGCAAAGCCCGCTCTTCGGCATGCCGATCCTCGACGTTGACGAAGCGCGGAACGTCATCGTGCTGAAGCGGAGCATGAACACCGGCTTTGCCGGCGTGGACAACGAGCTTTACTACAACCCGAAGACGACGATGCTCTTCGGGGACGCCAAGGCGTCAGTGGAGAAGCTTGTCAGCGGTGTGAAGGCAGCGTAACCGCGAGAGCGTCCGGCCGCGAAGGCCGGCGCTCGTCTACCCGCCCAGAGCCGCGAGGGCGTTCACTTCGCCGTGCCCGTAGAAGCCGTTCAGCTCGTCCGTGCCCTCACAGAAGGCGGGAGCAACCGTCGGCCGAATGTACGGGTTGGGCGGACAAGCGAGCACAGTCGCGGATCCCTCGAGGATCGCTCGCAAGGTGCTCGGCATCATGCGGCCATTTCCCGGCGAGCTGTCTCCGAACATGCTGATCACGAGCGCTGCGACGCCGGTGACGTGCGGAGCAGCTGCGCTGGTCGACCCGCCCATGAAGCCATACCCACTGTGATCTCCCACCGCGGTGGGCAGGGTCGAAAAGACGAGACCTGCCGTCGCGGGCGTCAGCTCGAACTGATCGCCGCCGGGGGCCGTGAGGTCGATCGCGCCCAATCCGTAGTTCGAGCTGA
>DATHAG010000052.1:0-3133 GCA_035296825.1 Gaiellaceae bacterium
AAGGACATCGCGGTAGCGTCCGCGAACGGCCCCGCTTCGGCGAGCGGCAGCTCGGGGTCGGGGACGAGTGCGAGGATCGCCGCGAAGACGAGAAAGGTGACGGCGTCCACCAGGAAGAGCACGGTGAACGTCGACGGCTCCGACGTGACCGCGATCAGGCCGCCCGCGATCCCGCCCAGGCCGATGCCGAGGTTCCTCGACACGCGCTGGAGCGCGTAAGCTGCATGGCGGCGCGCCTGCGGTGTCAGACCTGCGAGGAGGGTCGATTGGCTCGGCCAGAAGCCGCTGTTCCCCGCTCCCGCGACCGCGGCAAGTGCAAAGGCGTGCCATGTCTTGTCGATGAGCGGGAAGCACCCCCAGCCGATCGCCATCAGGACAAGGGCCGTCGCGAGCGTGACTCGCCCGCCGAATCGGTCGATCAGGAGCCCGGTGCCCGGGGCCACGACGAGCCCGACGGCGCTGTGCGCGGCGAGCACGAGCCCGGCGGTCGCGAGCGAGAGCCCGCGCACGTTGTGGAGGTAGATGACGACGAACGGGAAGGTGACACCGTTCCCGAACGCGTTCGCGAGGCCTCCTGCCTCCATCGTCCAGACGGAGCGGGGCAACTTCGGGTCGAGGCTCCGGAAGTAGCCACGGAGCGAGCTCAAGGCTCCCGTTTCAAGGCTCCAAAGTGGCCCAGATCTCGAGCTTGGCCCGGACCCGTGCGATCACGTCGTCCGTGAACTCCGTCGTTGTGGCGTGGCCGCCGAGATCGGCTGTCCGTGTGCCCGAGGAGACCGTCTCGAGCGCTGCTTCGCGAATTGCCCGGCCGGCCGCGTACGGCTCCCTCCCGTCGATGTGCGCCAGGAGTGCGCCCGCCGCCAGGATCATGGCCATCGGGTTGGCGATGTTCTTCCCGAAGAGCGCCGGCGCGGTTCCATGCGCCGCCTCCGCCATCAGCGCCCGCGGGTTGTAGCTCTCGTCGAAGGCGACGAGCAGCGACTCCGAGCCTGCGATCGACCCGAAGAGCGGGAGGACGAGGTCGCTCAGGATGTCCCCGTCCCGGTTCAGCGAGGGGATGACGAGGGGCTCCCCGGCGGCGCCAATCAGGAGCGCGAAGGTCGCGTCGATCAGCTGAGGCTCGTACGGGACGTCGGGATGCCGCTTTGCGGCCTCATCCATCTCCTCCTTCAGCATGCCCTCGTAGACCGGGCTGACGGTGTACTTGGGCCCGCCGAAGACCTTGGCGCGGGTTCGCTCGGCATGGAGGAAGGAGAACTCGGCCACGGCGCGGCAGATCCTCCGCTCTATTCTCTCCGTCCGGAACGCCACCTCGTCCTCGCCCTGGCCTTCGCGCCACTCCTTCGCGCCGTAGGCGTCCCCCACCGCCATGCGGACGACCGAGATCGGAAAATGCGCTCCGCCGATCGGCACGACACCGGGAATCCGGCGTCCGGTCCGGACGATCACGTGGCCTCCGATGTCCTCCCGCAGGATGCGGTTCGGGCTCCCCACGTCCCCGCCTCCCTCGGGGGTCACGGTGGCTGCCTTCAGGCCGAGCCCGGCCTCGCGAATCGCTGTTGCCGCTTCGTGCACGACAGCGTTCTCCGTGGCTCGCCGGCTTGCGAGCGAGAGGTCGAAGCGGGGCAGCTCGAGCTCGAGCCCGATCACATCGGGCGCGAGAACCCGTAGCGACTCCTCCAGGAGCTCCTGGCCTGTCTCGTCCCCTTCGAGGACGACGATGGTCGAGGTCTCCACGGGCGCCGAGTCTATCCGCCTCCCGGCCTCACTCCCGGGACAGGAAATCGGCGCGGTTGCTAAGTTCCCGACTCAAGATCAAAGGGGGTGGAAGACCACGGCCGGCGTGACCTTCGATCGGGTGAGCAAGATCTATCCGGACGGCACCCGTGCGTGCTCGAGGTTGGACCTCGAGGTCGAAGACGGCGAGTTCATGGTCCTTGTTGGCCCCTCCGGTTGCGGCAAGACGACAGCGCTCAGGATGGTGGCCGGGCTCGAGGAGATCTCGGAAGGCACGCTTCAGATCGGCGACCGCGTCGTGAACCACGTCCCGCCGCGCGACCGCGACATCGCGATGGTGTTTCAGAGCTACGCCCTCTACCCGCACCTCACGGTCTACGAAAACATCGCCTTCGGCCTTCGGCTGCGCAAGGAGAAGAAAGGTGAGATCGACAAGCGCGTGCACGAGGCTGCGAAGTTCCTCGGCCTCGAGCCGTACCTGAAGCGAAAGCCGCGCGCGCTCTCGGGCGGACAGCGACAGCGAGTGGCGATGGGCAGGGCGATCGTACGGCGGCCGCAGGCCTTCCTCATGGACGAGCCGCTTTCGAACCTCGATGCGAAGCTTCGCGTCCAGACCAGGGCCGAGATCAGCCGGATCCAGAGTGACCTCGGCACGACCACGATCTACGTCACGCACGACCAGGTCGAGGCGATGACCATGGGCGACCGCGTTGCTGTCATGCGGAAGGGAGAGCTGCAGCAGGTGGCGCCGCCGCAGGAGCTCTACGACCACCCGGTCAATATCTTCGTGGGCGGCTTCATCGGGAGCCCGTCCATGAACCTTCTCGAAGCCACGCTCGAGCGCAGCCAGAACGGGCTCGTGGTCGTGACCGGGAGCCAGCGGGTTGCGCTGGGCGAGGAGACGCTCTCGGCCCGGCCTGCGCTCGGCGACTGGGTTGGCAAGGCAGTCATCCTCGGGATCAGGCCCGAGGACCTCGAGGATGTGGCCCTCGTCCCAGACGCCCCCGAGGATCGCAGGCTCCAGGGGCAGGTCGAGCTTCGTGAGGCGCTCGGATCCGAGATCATGGTGCACTTCGGCGTCGACGCCCCGCCGGCCGTGACCGAGGATGTCAAGGAGCTCGCCGAGGACGTGGGTGACGACCGGGTCGCCCAGGCCGATGGCGACCGCCCGCAGAAAACGACGATCGTCGGGCGCTTCGGCGCCCGATCGGAAGTTCAGCTCGGAGACCGCGTCGAGGTGGCAGTCGACACCCGAGCCCTCCATTTCTTCGACTCCGAGACAGGGGTCGGAATCTATGACGACAACAAGTCCGAGAAGGGAGCCGCATGAAACACCGCTTCGCACTACTGGCGCTTTTGGCGCTGTTCGTTCCGCTGCTCGCCGTCGGGTGCGGCG
>DATHAG010000053.1:0-16880 GCA_035296825.1 Gaiellaceae bacterium
TCGTACGAGGGGTGGCCCATCAGCGCGTACGCGAGCGTGGACTTCCCCGAGCCGTTCGGGCCCATGACTGCGTGCACCTCGCCGGTGTTCACGCTCATGTTGACACCGCGAACGATCTCGGTTCCGTCCTCGAGTGCGACGTGCAGATTCCTGATTTCAAGCAAAGCCAAGTTTGTGACAACCTCTCCGCACTGTTTGCAGGGCGCGAAGGCGCCCCTCGTGACACACACAGTCTAGCTGCTCGTTCTCACCCCTCCGTGGCACGAAACGGGTGGTACGATCGACATATGCCCAATATCGGGGCGCCCGAACTCATCATCCTCCTCATCGTCTTGCTCCTCGTCTTCGGGCCCAAGCGGCTGCCGGAGATGGGACGCTCGGTCGGACGTGGCATCCGGGAGTTCAAGGAATCGGTCTCTGGCAACGAACCACCAGACGAGCCCAAGGCGTCGCCGCCCGCGGACGAGCCCAAGGCGTCTGCGCCTGCGCTCGAGCCCAAGGCGACACTGCCGGATACCCCCGCCGAGAGCACGGCTTCGAAGAGCGACACCGAGCGCGTCGCGAGCTAGGAGACCTGTGCGGCTTCCGCGTCGCCTCGGTCACGGCGACAGCGTCACCATCGTCGAGCACCTCGACGAGCTCCGGCTCCGGCTCATCATCAGCCTCGTCACGCTCTTCGTTGCGTTCGGGGTCATCTATCCGTTCCACGAGGACCTGATCCGGCTCTTGAACAGGCCGTTGCCGGACGGCATGAAGCCGATAACGATCGCGCCGGCGGAGGCGTTCATGACCTCGCTCTCGGTCTCGATCTATGCGGCCTTCGCAGTCGCGCTGCCCGTTCTCCTCTGGCAGATGTGGTCGTACCTCGCCCCCGCCTTCCAGGAAACGAACCAAAGAGCGGTTGCCCGGGTCGTGGCCGTAGCTACCGTCCTCTTCGCGGGCGGGATCCTGTTCGGCTACTACGTCGCACTGCCGAAGGCGATCCCGTTCCTGCTCGGATTCGACACGGAGCTCTACGACATCCAGGTGCGCGCGCGAGACTACTACCGCTTCGCGACGATGGTGCTGCTCGGACTCGGCTTTCTCTTCCTCGTGCCGATCCTAGTCATCGGGCTCGTGCGGCTGCGCATCGTCTCCGCGCAGACGTTCAAGCGGCAGTGGCGGATCGGGGTCGTTCTCTGCACCGTGGTCGCCGTGATCCTGCCCGGCGTCGACCCCGTCACGACTTTGATCATGATGGCTCCGATCTTCACGCTGTACTTCGGCTCAATCTGGGCCGCACTGATCTTCGAGAAGCGGTGGGAAAAGAACTGGAGCCAGCACACCGAACCGCTCGCCGATACGGGCGAGTCCTAATCGGGAGGTAAACGAAATGGGAACAGTTGGACTCTGGGGCGTGATCATCATCGTTGGGCTCATCGTGCTCCTCTACGGCGCCAAGCGCTTACCTGACATGGCACGGTCGCTCGGCCGGAGCTCGCGGGAGTTCAAGGACGCGCTCGGGGAGGCACCCGAGGATTTCCGCGACGGCATGAACGAGGAAACCGCGCGGGAGCAGGAGCCGGCGGAGCAGCCTGGAGGGCCGACCGCCCGCGAGCTCGCGCTCGAGCAAGAGCTCGAGGCCGAGCGCCAGCGGCGCCGGAGCACCTCAGCCTCCGCTGAGTGACCGAAGTCCTCTCCGCGGACTGGGTGCTCCCGATCGCCGGCGCCCCGATCGAGCGCGGTGCCGTCGCCTTCGAGGGGGGTCGTGTCGTTGCCGTCGGCCCCGCCAGCAAGCTCGGCGAGGGCGAGCGGTTCGCGGACAGTGTCATCGTCCCGGGCCTCGTCAACGCCCATACCCACCTGGAGTACGCCGTCTACGCGGGCTTCGGGGACGGGCAGCCGTTCGGTCCCTGGCTCCACACACACATCGAGCGCAAGGCGCGGATCGGCGCCGAGGAGTTCCTCGCGATCGCCCGTCTCGGTGCGGCCGAGTGTCTCGGGTCCGGAGTCACGACGATCGCGGACGCGAGCTTCAGCGGCGCGGCGGCGGTCGCCGCCTCCGAGCTCGGCCTCCGTGGAATCGTCGCGATCGAGGTATTCGGCGTCGAGGCCGGGCGAGCCGACGGCGCTCGCCGGCGCATCGTCGAGCTGAAGCCGGCGCTCGACCCCCGCGTTCGGCTGGGCGTCTCCCCGCATGCGCCCTACTCGGTCTCGACTGACCTTTATCGAGCCGCCTACGAGCTCGAGCTCCCGGTCGTAACGCACCTGGCCGAGTCCCAGGACGAGGTCGACTACCTTCGTGACGGGTCCGGTCCAATCTCGGTAGTCAGCGAGATTGCGCCCTCGGGCCTCACTCCGGTGCGCCATCTTGCGGTCCACGACCTACTAGGCCCGAACCTCCTCGCGGCGCACTGCGTCAAGGTCGACCAGGAGGAGATCGCCCTCCTCGCCGAGCATGACGTGGCCGTCGCGCATTGCCCGCGCTCGAACTCAATGCTCGGCTGCGGCTTCGCGCCGCTGACGGCGCTTCGTGCTGCGGGCCTGCGGACGGCCTGGGAACGGACAGCCCGGCCTCGACTCCCTCGTTCGACCTCTTCGAGGAAATGCGGGCGGCCGTGCTCGCCGCGCGGGGGCGCGAGGAGAGGGCGGATGCACTCGCCGGCTGGGAAGCACTCGAACTCGCTACGCTTGGAGCCGCAAGGGCGCTCCATCTCGAGGACGAGATCGGGTCGCTCGGTCCGGGCAAGCGCGCTGATCTCACGGTCGTCTCGCTCGCCGGGTCGCCGTACCTGCCCTGGGAGGACCCCGCCGCGGCGGTCGTCTTCGGGGGGTCGCCCGACCGAGTTCTGCTCACCCTCGTCGACGGCGAGGAGCGCTACAGGAAAGGAGGGTTCGGATGGCACGAGCTTCGTCGCAACGCCGCCGCCGCGCGCGCACGCCTACTCCACCGAAAAGCGACGCGCCCAAGCGCCGAGCCAGTAGCGCCGAGGACCTGATGTTCTTCCCCCGGCTTCGCCGCCGGGCGAAATGGGTCTTCCTTCTCCTCGCGATCTTCTTCGCCTTCGGCTTCGTGGCCTTCGGCGTCGGGGCCGGTGGCTCCGGGATCGGCGACTACTTCGCAGACGTTTTCAACCGGAACTCGGTCGCGAGCGGACAGCCGTCCGTGGAGGACGCCCAGAAGAAGGTGGCCGAGAACCCGAACGATCCGAAGGCCCGCCTGGAGCTCGCCAACGCCTATCAGGCTGCCAAGCGGCCCGACGACGCGGTCAGAGAGCTTGAGCGCTACGTGAAGCTTCGACCTAAGGACGCCCAAGCGCTCCAGCAACTCGGCGCGCTTTACGACCAGCGCGCGCTGAACGCTCGGCGCGATCTGGAGGCGGCCCAGGCCGGCGCGCCTGGATCCGCGTTCGGCCAGGAGATCACCGACCCGAGCAGCCCCTTGTCGCAGGCACTGGGTCAGGGCGCAATCACCAGCATCGAGCAGCAGCGGGCGAGCGAAGAGCAGAACGTCGCGATCGCGGCGATCCAGGCCGCCTACACCAAGGAAGCAGACATTTATCAGCGGCTGATCAAGCTCCGCCCGGACGATCCGACCCTCTTGCTCACCCTCGGACAGGTGGAGTACTTCAGCGGCGACACGAACGCCGCCATAGCTGCGTACGAGCGCTTCCTCGAGCTGGCGCCAGACGATCCGAGCGCATCGCTCGTAAAGCAGGAGCTGAAGCGGCTCAAGAGTGCAGCCCCGCAGGGCACCGGCTAAGGTACGGGCCGCATGAACTTCGACGTGAAGACAGAGCAGATCTCTGACGAGACCACGGTCATCGCCCTCTCGGGCGAGATCGACCTCTATACGGCGCCGGAGTTCAAGCAGCAGCTCCTGGAGACGATCGGGCAGGGCGCCAAGGAGGTCATCGTCGACCTCTCCGAGACGACCTTCATCGACTCGACGGCACTGGGCGTGCTGGTCGGAGGCGTCAAGCGGTTGCGCCCGAATGGCGGCCAGCTCTCACTGGTCTGCGACGACCGGAACATCACGAAGATCTTCGAGATCACAGGGCTCGACAAGGTGTTCCCGATCTACGGGTCGCGCGACGAGGCACTCCAGAGCCTGAGCTCGGGCGAGCCTGCCCAGGCTTAGAAAACATTGATTCTCCGCGTCGTTCCGGCGTTGCTCGCAGCGGTCTCCCTCGCCGCAGGCTGCGCGGGCGAGACTGCTTCACGCGAGGGTGCCGACATGTCTACCGGGAAGCAGCTCTTTACCGAGAAGTGCGGCTCCTGCCACACGATGAAGGACGCCGGGACCCAAGGCGTGGTCGGACCGGACCTCGACAACGCCTTCGGCTATGCGCGAGACCAGGAATTCGACTCGAGCACGTTCTTCGAGGTGACGCTGCACCAGATGAGGATTCCGGCGCCGCCGATGCCGGACTTCGACGAGCCGGGGACGAAGGACTATCTCCCGGACGAGGACCTCGTCGCAATCGCCAACTACGTGGCGAGCTGCGCGGGAGCGGGGGTCGCGGAGGGTCAGCTCGGCCAGGGTTGCACCGGCGGGGGCGGAGCTTCCCAGGGAACGGACGGGAAGTCCCTCTTCACAGCGAACGGTTGTGGGAGCTGCCACACGCTGCAGGACGCCGGCTCGACCGGCACCGTGGGCCCTGACCTCGACGAGTCGAAACCGGCCCGTGACCTCGTGATCAAGAACGTCACGAACGGTGCGGGGGCGATGCCGGCCTTCGGTGACAAGCTCTCCAACGAGCAGATCGAGGCGATCGCCGACTACATCGTGAACGCGACCGGCGGCTAGCGCGGTCTTTTTTCAGCGGTCGAGCTTCCGCGGCCGCTGATATTCCAGATCGACGACAGCGTGCGCGACGGGAACCGGGAAACGCTCGCGCGCGCTCGCGACGACGTCCTGGTCGAGCCAGCCGGACTTGCCATGAGGCCGCGTCGCGATCAAGACCTCGTCCGCGGCGAACGTGCGAAGCGCTTCGTCGATCGCCTTCAGCGGATCGGCGTTCCCCACCACGCCGTGAGCCTGGACGCCTGCGGTCACGAGCGCTGCGACAGCCTCCTCGAGGCGACGTGAGGCTTCGGCGCGGGGCGCGTCTTTCTCCGCGCTCCAATGCAAGGCGCTGGAGTCGAGCGCCGGGGCGACCACAAGCACCTCGGCCGCGCCCGGCCCGGCCGTATTTAGGATCTCGTCTCTGAGCGAGCTTCCTGGAAGGGTCTCGTTCGCCACCACCAGAATCCGCCTCTGCTCGCTTGGAGCCCTGCGTGCCCAAACCGCCGGCTCTCGCTCTGGCGGATCGCTTTTCAGATAGATGCCCACACCCGCGCCCAGGCCGAGTGAAAGCATCGACGCGAGCGCGGCCGCAGGCCCTCCGAGCACGGCGGCAATCCCTACGGTCAGGAAGCAGAGAGCGACGGCGAGGACGAAACTGAACGCCTCGGTCTCGGTCCGGAGCGGGTTCTTCACCGCGCCCCCTGGGAGCCTAGAGAACGTAGACGGTGACGTAGACCACGATCCACATCACGTCGACGAAGTGCCAGTAGATCCCCGGAAGCTCGACGCCGAGATGCGCGTGCGGCTCCGGCCCATAATGCCCGCGGATGGAGCGAATCAGAGCGTAGAGCAACAGGTTCAGGCCGACGAAGACATGGGCGCCGTGTAGGCCCGTGAGGCCGTAGAACGTCGAGCCGAACGCGAGATCGTGAGGACTGAACCCGAGCCGTGTGTACTCGCGAGCCTGGATGAGGAGGAAGGTGAGGCCGAGCAGGAACGTCAGCAGGAGACCCGCGACGAGCCCTGCACGGTTCGCCCGCTTCACTGACGTCAGCGCCCAGTGCATCGTGAAGCTCGAGCTGACCAGGATGATCGTGTTGAGGAGCGCCAGGTAGACCGGCAGCTCGTAGGGCGCCGGCGGCCACTCGCCGGACCCGCTGACGACCCGCGCGAAGAAGTACGCGGTGAAGAACGACCCGAAGAGCATGATCTCCGAGCCGATGAAGAGGTACATGCCGAGCAAGCGCGCGTCGACGCGCGAGCTCTGATGCGCGACCGGCGGGTGCTGTTCGTGCGCGTGCGCGGCCGCCACGGTTACGTCGCCACCGCCTCGGCTTCGCTCGGCTCGACGACGACGTGGGAGACCGGCAGGCCCGTGGCCTTGCGGACACGCTCGACGAGGTCGCGCCGGAGCCAACCGGAGCTCGTCTTCGGGAAAGTGGAGATGACGATCTCGTCCGCACCCTCGTCGTGCACCGCATTCATCACGGCGCTGTAGGGATCGCCGTCACCGAGATGCCCGCTGGCCTCGACGCCTGCATCGCGGAGCCGCCGCACTGCCTCCTCGAGGCGGCGCTCCACTCCCACCTCGTCGGCGGGTGCGACGAGAGTGACCTCGACCGGCGACTGCGCCGCGCGCTCGCGAATCGCGGCCAGCAATGGCGCCCCGACGATCGTCTGGTTCGCGACCACCAGAATGTGGTCGCGCTCGCGGGCCTCCTCCAAGTCGACCACGACGTGCTCGACCGGGATCGACGTCAAACGCTTGGCGCGATCGATCAGATTACCCCGCAGCCACCCGGACTTGACCTCCGGGTGCGTCGAGATGATCACCTCGTCCGGCTGGTACTGCTCGAGCCCGTCCTTCAAGGCCTGCAGGGGATCAGGGTCGACGATCGCGCCGCGGGCCGCGATCCCGGCTTCGTGCAGGAGGTCGAGGGTCTGCCGCAGGCGCCGCTCGGCCGTCGACCGGCGGCTCGTCTCGTAGACCACGAAGCCGGCGCGCGACTCGTTCTGAGGACTGACGACGGTGACGCGGATCGGCCCCCCCGCCGCCCGACGGCGGAGTGCATCGAGGAGCGTCTTCCCGACAACGGTCTCGTTCGCGAGCACGAGGATGTGTCGGGGCTCCGCGCTCACGAGCCACCCCCTGGCCCGTGAGTGTGTGGAGGGGGTGTGGGGGAACCGGGAGATTGCCCCACCTTGGACTGTAAGAAGGAGGCCCGCGGGAGAAATATGGTTTCTACCGCGGGCGTGAGCCGGAGACGAGGGACGGTCATGCGCGCACTTCTTCCGTCTGCGCGCTCGGCTCCGCCACAGCCGTCCGCTCACCGTTCAGAACCGCGTGGCGAGCTCCGCGAACACCGTACTCGTAGGGGCTGCCGACCACCTGCGGGATCTCGTCAAAGTTGAAGATGGGCGGCGGCGAGGACACCTGCCACTCGAGCGTGAGCGCCCGCCACGGGTTGCCCGGCGCCGGCTCACCGCGGACCCAGCTCACCAGCAGGTTGTAGATGAAGACGAGTGTCGACGCGCCCAGGAAGAACGACGCGATCGTGATCACGAAGTTCCAGTTTCCGAACTCCGGCGCGTAGTCAGCGACTCGCCGGGGCATTCCCTGGAGCCCGATCCAGTGCATCGGGAAGAAGGTGACGTTGAAGCCGACAAAGGTCATCCAGAAGTGGATCTTCCCGAGGCGCTCGTTGTACATCCGGCCCGTCATCTTCGGGAACCAGTAGTAGATGCCGGCAAAGATCGTGAAGAGCGAGCCACCGAAGAGGACGTAATGGATGTGCGCGACCACGAAGTATGTGTCGCTCGCGTGGATGTCGATCGGGACGGAGCCCAGGTAGATGCCCGAGAGCCCGCCGATTACGAACATCGACACGAAACCGACGGCGAAGAGCATGGGCGTCGTGAAGCGGATGCGGCCCTCCCACATCGTGGCTAGCCAGCTGAACACCTTGATGCCGGTCGGGACCGCAATCAGCATGGTTGTCACCATCATCGGGATGCGAAGCCAGGTCGCCATGCCGCTGACGAACATGTGGTGCGCCCAGACCGAGAACCCGAGCACGAGGATCGCCATCAAAGAGAGGGCCATCAAGCGGTAGCCGAATACCGGCTTCCGCGAGAACACGGAGATCACCTCCGAGGCGATGCCGAAGCCGGGCAGCATCATGATGTAGACGGCCGGGTGCGAGTAGAACCAGAAGATGTGCTGGTACCCGAGCGCGTAGCCGCCGTCAGTCGGGTCGAAGAAGTTCGTGTGCAGGACCCGGTCGAAGAGGATGAAGAACTGTGATCCCGCGATGAAGGGCGTCGCGACGACGACGAGCGTCGAGGTGGCGAAGTTCGCCCAGACCAGGAGCGGCATACGCCAGAAGGTCATCCCCGGCGCGCGCATCGTGATGATGGTGACCAGGAAGTTGAGTGCGGTCATGATCGACGACGCTCCCGCCCACTGGACGCCCATCTGGAAAAAGAGATTGCCGTCGGGCTGCTGGACGGCGAGCGGGACGTAATTGGTCCACCCGGCGGCAAACGGCCCCACCAGGTAGCTAGAGAGCATCATCAGGCCGGCGATCGGCAGGAGCCAGAAAGAGAGAGCGTTCAGCCTCGGGAACGCCATGTCGGGCGCGCCGATCATGAGCGGGATGACGTAGTTCCCGAGACCGGCGAAGGCCGGGATGATGAAGAGGAAGATCATCAAGGAGGCGTGGACCGAGAAGAGCCCGTTGAACGTCTGCGTGTCGACGAACTGCATGCCCGGGCGTGCCAGCTCGGCCCGCATGAACATCGCCATGAGGCCCGCAGCGATGAAGAAGAAGATGGTCGTGACGAGGTACTGGACGCCGATCACCTTGTGGTCGGTGTTGACCTTGAAGTAGTCGCGCCAGGTCCGGGCGCCATGGCCGGAGTGGTCATCGGGTCGGGTAGGCCGGCCCGAGATCCAGTAGGCCCAGTAGTCGAAGCCGCCGAGGCCGACCAAGAACCCGAGCGGGACCATCACTGTCAAAGCAGTGATCCAGGGCTGGAACTCGAGGATGGGCTCGTAGCCAAGACCGGCCCGCGCGCCCGCGACGAGGCCGGTGGCCAGGCCTAAAGCCAGCAAGCTTGTCCAGAGCGCACGGAGCCAGCCCGGGCCGGTCAGGCGCCTCGAGCCACGGCGGGGAGGAGGCGTGGCATGCTCATGCGCCGCATGCGCCTCGTGCTCTCTCTGGACCTCGGTCGCCATCTATCCCCCCTTGGTCGAGTCCAGTAGGTATTTGACCAGCGCGTCCAGCTGCTCGTCGGAGAGCTGGTCACCGAAAGTCTTGGGCATGATGCCAGGCTGGAATCCCGGTGCGATCTCTGCGTCCGGGTCCATGATCGACGTCCGCACGAACTCGGCGTCCTTGTCCTTGAGAACTTCGTCGAGATTCGGTCCCACCTGGGCGGTCGACCCTGCATCCGCGAGCGTGTGGCACGACCCGCACCCGTTCGAGGTGAAGAGAGCCTTTCCGTCGCTCCCGCCTCCTCCCGCGGCTGCCCCGCCCGCTTTCTGCTCGCTCATCCACTTCTCGTAGTCGCCCGGCCCGAGGACGACTGCCTGCGACCGCATGACGGCGTGCCCGAGCCCGCAAAGCTCCGTGCAGATGACCTCATACGTCCCGACCTTGGTAGGTGTGATGACGACGTGGGTCTCCGTTCCCGGCACCGCGTCCTGCTTCATGCGGAACTCGGGCACCCAGAACGAGTGGATCACGTCTTTCGAGGTCAGAGTCAGTTGCACGGCCTTGTCGACCTCGAGCACGAGCTGGCCCGACGTGACGTCCGTGCCCGGGTAGGAGAACGACCAGGCGAACTGCTGTCCCGAGACGTTTACCTTCCTGCTCCCGTCGGGAGCGTTCTCGAGACCGGCGAGAACGACGCCGCTGTAGATCGAGATCGCAGTGACGAGGGCAGCCGGAACGGCTGTCCAGACGATCTCGAGCCCCGTGTGCCCGTGAATCGGGCTCCCGTCCTCGTTGTCGTCCGGGGGCGCTCGGAACTTCCACACGGAGTACACGCTGACGGCCGCGACGAGCGCGAAGATCGCAATGCAAATGATCGTGACGAACCAGTAGACCCGGTCGATCGAGGTGGCTTCCTCCGACGCGTTCTGCGGGAGCCAGGGGATGAAATAGGCCACCACGGCGACTGCCACGCCGACCACGACGCCGACGAAAACCATCTGGATGATCGAGCGTTTACGCACGAAAAGACGCGGGATCCGGCCCCGGGCAACACTAACTGAACCGCCGCCAGGAGACGGCCCCGAACCGCACCCCGCCGGTCTTGCAGCGCACAGGTTTTCGCAGGCGTGTCACGGGGAGAATTGGACGGATGCCTCGGGCGATCTGGACCGGCTCGATTTCCTTCGGCCTCGTCAATGTGCCCGTGCGCATGTACAGCGCGATCGAGGAGAAGGATCTCCATTTCAACTACGTACACGAGCCGGACGGGGGCCGGATCGGCTACCAAAAATTCTGCAAGGAAGAGGAGCGCTTGGTCCCTGATGAGGAGATCGTGAAGGCCTTCGAGATCGAGAAGGGCGAATGGGTCTACATGACCGACGAGGACTTCGAGGCGGCCGCCCCGGAGGCAAATCGCACGATCGACATCCGCGACTTCGTGCCGTACGAGGACATCGACCCCATCTACTTCGAGCGCACCTATTTCCTGGGCCCACAGGAGAACGGTGAGAAGAATTACATGCTCCTCGTCCGGGCGATGGAAGACTCCGGCCTCGCCGCGATCGCAAAGTACGTGATGCGAGACAAGCAACACCTGGGTTGCCTCCGCGTCCGCGACGGAGTCGTCGCGCTCGAGAAGATGTTCTTCGCCGACGAGATCCGACCGCTCGACAAAATCAAGCCCGGACGCGTGAAGGTGGACGAGCGCGAGCTCCAAATGGCTGCCAAGCTGATCGAGAGCTACTCGGGCGCCTTTGAGCCGGAAAAGTACGACGACACATACCGTGACGCTCTCTGCGAGGTCATCCGAGCCAAGCGGAAGGGCAGGAAACCGCCGAAGCCGGCCCCGGCCGAGGATCGGCCCACCGATCTCATGGCAGCCCTTCGAGCGAGCCTCGAGGCCGCACAGGGACGGCGAAGCGGTACAAACGGGAGCTCCGGTAACGGCGGCCTCGCAGCGAAGAGCAAGGACGAGCTCTATGAGCTGGCCAAGAAGGCCGACGTGAAGGGCCGAGCGGACATGTCGAAGGACGAGCTCGTCGACGCGCTCGGAAAGCGCTGAGAGCTCACTCGCACTCGGTTCCATCCCGGATCACAATGCGCCCGTCCTGAAGGCGCAAGACAGCCTCCCACGGAACCGTGTCGTGCTTCCAGGTCTTGTGGTGACGCCGGCGCTCGCCGCGTGACGAGCCGATCCCGAGCCGCTCGAGGAAGCCACGCCGCCCGACGACGAGCGCAGTGACTCGGACCCCATTGCCGCTCCAGCGGCCTCGGACGTCGAACGCGCGGCCGAGCGATCGGCCGGACTCGGTCACCACCTGACGGTCGAGAAGCTCCGAGAGACGCGTCACGAGCCTGGGACCCTCGCGATTCGCTTCCTCCACCGGTCGTCGTCCCGGCCCAGGCCGAGCTCGGAAGCCGTTTTCCCGAGGTGCACAGCCGCCTCGACGGATTCGACGACGTCCCACGGCACGCGAATGACCTTGCGGGCAAAGAGCCGCCCGGCGAACCATGCGAACGGGCCTGACAGGCGCCCCCGCCAGGCACCGGGGCCAACGAGCAGAGCGGTAACGCGCAGTTCCGCCCCGGCCTTGCCCTCCAGCTCGATCTCGTCCACCTTGCCGCAACGGCGCCCCTCGCTGTCGACGAGCTGGTGGTCGAGCACGCCGTAGGCGAGGTCGAGCTCGCCGGACGTGCTCATCCCTGCCCCATGTTCGTCAGCAGCATCAGCGGGATTGCGCTCAGTGAGACCGCGAGGATCACGAGCAGGTAGAAGATCCCGAGCGTGTTCGCGACTCGCCCGTTCGCGTACCGGCCCATGTGGCTCTTGTCATTCGCCGTGAGGAGGATCGGGATGTACGTGAACGGCAGGGCGACGACAGAGAAGATGACGGAGTACTCGGTGAGCATGATCGGGTCGATGCCCGTCATGACGATGCAGAACCCGAGCGCGAGGAGCACGAGCCAGGTGATGGTGAAGCGCGGCGCTCCGGCCCCCCCGCGGTACTTCCCCCATTCCCACCCGAGGAACTGCGCCAGGTTGTAGGCGCCGGAGAAACAGGTATCGATGGCTGCGCCGCCGACGGCGAAGAGCGTGCCGACAAGCGCCAGGATCAGCCCGATTTGTCCGAGCGGGATCTCGGCTCCGAGCGCGACCGTACCCAGTAGCTCGGGCTCGATTCCGAGGGGCAGGAAGAGCGCGCCTGCTGTGATCATGAGCGCGAAGGAGAGAAACCCTCCCAGCCCGTAACCGATGATCGCGTTCGCCTTGTTGATGCCGAGATCCTTGGGCGTCCAGCCCTCCTCGACCGCTCCAGACGAGTAAAAATAGACCTCGTACGGCGTCATGGCTGCGCCGAGGAGGCCGACCGCGAAGTAGCCGTAGACGAGCGGGCTCTCGGTGCTCACGTGTGGGACAAAGCCCTTTGCGACCTCGCCCCAATCCGGATGGAGCTTGATCGCGGCGACGGCGAAGACGAGCAGGCAGAGCCCGACGTAGCCGAAGACTCGCTCGATCCAGCCGAATGGGAGCACCCAGATCACAACCGCGAGCGCGAGAACGCCGAGCAGGATGAGAGCGCGATACGGGAGCCCCGAAAGGAGTTGCAGGACGAGCGCTATCCCACCGACCTCGGCTGCCAGGGTCATCAGGTTCACGATCTGGGCCGCCACGAGAGCAACGAGCCCGGTGCCGAGGCCCAGCCGCTCGCGAACGGCGTCGAAGACGGGTTGCTTCGAAACCGCCGCGACCCGGCCGCACATCTCGGAGTAGGTGATGATCCCGCCGACGCCGAGGACGACGACCCAGAGCAGTCCGTAGCCGAAGGTCGCGCCCGCGGCCGTATTGAAGACGATGTCGCCGATGTCGACGAAGCCGCCGATCGCGGCAAGGATCCCAAGGGCGACCTCGAAGATCCGCTTCACAGCGACTCCGCCAGCCTCTTCGCCGCATCGGCCTTGCGCTCGAGCCGGCCGCGCAAAGAGGCCGCTGCCTCCGAGGAGGGCAAGTCCTCGAGCTCCGCGAGATCAGCGCGCACGGACCGTGCGAGAGCGTGAGCGCGGCCGACCGCTTGCGACAGTCCGGGCGCGGGCTTCGCCTGGTCGGATGCGAGCACGGCAACAACGGTCTGCGCGTTCTTCCCGAGCGCGTCCGCATGAACCCGGACGAACGTACTCGTAGTGTCCCCCTCGGACACGTCTCCGGCGACGAGCGCGCCCTCGGCCGCCAGCGACTCGATCGCTTCCGCCTGCTTCTTCAGTGCCTCGGCGTCGAGGGTCTGCGGCACGCCACCACACCCGGCCAGACCGAGAGAGACGGCGAAAACAACTACTGCAGCGGCGCGTCTCACGCCTGGCCGCATACCCGGCCGCGAAGGACTCCACGCCGCGCCCCGTTTTCCACCCGGGCAAGCCGGGAACTGTCGCGTGGTGCGGCTGATGTTCTGGAGCTACATGCTCGTGATCGCCGGCGGCCTCGTCGTCGCTTTCCTAGTCGGGCTGACCCATAACTGAGATGCGCCGCTTCCTCCGGGAGAACTCGCTCTCTCTCTTCTTCCTCGCCCTGCTCCTCGCGTCAGTCCTGGGGCAGTCGTTCGCGGGTCAGCATGACTACAACGCTGAGCAGGTCGAGCACGGCGCCGAGGCTGTCTCCTGGAGCAGCTACGCCGCGTCATCCGAGTTCTGGAGCGCGGTCATGGAGAACTGGCAGTCGGAGTTCCTCCAGTTCTCATTCTTCATCGCCGCAACGATCTGGCTTGTTCAGAAGGGATCGAACGAGTCGAAGCCGCTCGAGGACGGCGGGCTCGAGTCGGATCAGCGGCAGAGGCTCGGCGGCTATGCGCCGCAGAACGCCCCTCGCTGGGCGAAGGCGCGCGACTGGCGGACGGCCATCTATTCACACTCGCTTCTGGTCGTCATGACGACGATCTTCTTCCTCACCTGGACCGCCCAGTCGATCACGAGCTGGAACGTTTTCAACGACGGTCAGAGAGAGCACGGCGAAGCGTCTATCGGCTGGCTGACCTATCTCCGGAACCCGGACTTCTGGGAGCAGACGCTTCAGAACTGGCAGTCAGAGTTCCTCGCCGTCGGCACCATGGCCGTCTTCACCATCTACCTGCGCCAGCGGGGCTCGCCGGAGTCCAAGCCGGTCGGGGCGCCACATTCCGAAACGGGCTCATCGGGCTAATGGAGGAGAGGCCACTTCCGCAGTACGCCGCTCTCACTGCTGCCTTCTGGGGCATCTTCGGCGGCTTTCTCGTCGTGGGGCGGGATCGGATTCCGGAGCGAATCGGCTTCGGGGACCTGACCCGGATAGCTCTCTCGACCTACAAGATCAGCCGGGTGATCACGAAGGACGAGATTGCCGCGTTCATCCGAGCGCCCGTCACCGAGGATGCGGCCGCACAGGAGCCGAAAAAGGAGGGGATGGCGGCCGCCGTCGGCGCGCTGGTCACGTGCCCCTACTGCGTTGGCCTCTGGATCTCGGCTAGCCTTTCGTACTCGTACGTCTTCTTCCCCCGTGAGACGCGGTTCGCGACGACGATCTTCAGCGCACACGGGCTCACAGACTTCCTGAACGCGGCCTTCGTGCGCTTGCGCGAAGGTCCCGCGACCTCGCTGCCGCAGCAGCCTTCCGACCAGGGCGACGTCTAAGAAGGACTACGCGGAAACGAGCGGGAGAGACTTGACGATGCCTCTGCCGCGCTCGCGCGGAACGGCGTCGATGACCTTCGCGAGGGCCGTGATCGTGCGCGAGACCTCGAGCTCGGGCTCGGCGAGAACGATCGGCTCTCCGCGGTCGCAGTAGTCGCCGACCCTCGGATCGAACGGTACCCGGCCGAGCACCGGCTTTCCGATCTCGTCCGCCAGTGCCTGGCCGCCGCCCGAGCCGAAGAGCTCCTCGCCCGTACCGACAAGGTGCGTCATGTTCTCCACGACACCGAGTAGGCGCATCTTGGTCTTTTCGGCCATCTGGGCCGCGCGGACGGCGACCTGCTGGGCCGCGCGGTGCGGTGTCGTGACCACGATTGCCTCGGCGCGCGGCAGAAGCTGGCCGAGCGAGATCGCGACGTCGCCGGTCCCCGGCGGCATGTCAACCACGAGCGTGTCGAGCTCGCCCCAGTGGACGTCCGAGAGGAACTGCTCCAGCGCGCGATGGAGCATCGGCCCGCGCCACATGACCGGTTGGTTGTCGTCCAGGAAGAAACCGATCGACATGACCTTCAGGTCACCGCGTACGGGCGGCACGATCATCTTGTCGACGACGACCGGCCGCTGGTGGATGCCGAGCATGTGCGGAATCGAGTGGCCGTACACATCCGCGTCGAGGATGCCGGTGCGATGGCCGAGCTGTGAAAAAGCCGCGGCGAGGTTCGCCGAGAGCGACGATTTCCCCACACCTCCCTTGCCGCTCGCCACCGCCAGGACACGGGTTTTCGAATCGACGGAGATGCCCGGCGTCCGCTCAGCGACCCCGCCGCGAAGCTTTGTGGTGAGCGCTGACTTCTCCTCGGGGGTCATCACGTCGAAGGTGAGCGCGGTGCGCTCCACGCTGGCGAGCGGGAGCAAGGCGCGGTCGACCTGATCCTGGAAGCTCGCTCGGAGCGGGCATCCGGCGACCGTGAGCGCGATCGTCACCTCGGCGGTCCCGTCCACCAGCTCGGCGCGCCTGACCATGTCGAGCTCGATGACGGAGCGGCCGAGCTCCGGGTCAATGACGCTCTCGAGCGCCCGTAGGAGTACGTCGTGCATGTCACCTAACGTACCAGCGAAAGGCCAGGTCGAAGTCATGTCCAATTACCCTGTGACCGTGACATGAACATCCAGGCAGTCGCCCGCCGCACCGGAATACCCTCCGCGACGCTCCGGAAATGGGAGCAGCGCTACGGGGTGCTGAAGCCCGAGCGGACCGCGGGCTCGCATCGCCGGTACACCGAGCGCGACGCGCTGCGGGTCGAATGGCTAAAGGCGCGACTAGAGGAGGGGTACAGGATCGGGGAGGCAGCGCGCCTGCTCGGTGGTTACTCCGACGCACCGAAGCTCGACGCGGAGGGGCTCGTCGAAGAGCTGGTCGCCGGCGCGGTGAGTCCGGACCCACCGCGCGTCGTCAGCGCCGTCGACCAGGCCTTCGCCCTCTTTCCGGCGGAGCAAGCGGTGACCGAGGTGGTCGCGCCTGCCCTCCGTCGGATCGGCGATCTGTGGGAGCAGGGCAAGGCGACGGTCGCTCAGGAGCACCAGTTGACCGAGGTCCTCCGCGGCAAGATGCGTGGACTCCTGAACGGCGCTCTTGGAGGCCCGCGCGGCCGCATCGTCCTCTGCTGTGCCCCGGGCGAGCGGCACGAGGCGGGCCTCCTTGCCGTGGCCGTGCTCCTGCACGCAGACGGGTGGCAAGTCGTCTACCTCGGTGCGGATACGCCACTCGGAGAGGCGGCGAGCTTCGCGGAGGAGATCGACGCGCCCATTCTGGGCGTGAGCGCAACCATGCCCGAGGCAGCGGAGGCCGCCGAGCCTCTCCTGGCAGAGCTCGCGGCAAGCCATCCCGGGCTCCAAATTCTTCGCGGCGGATCCGCCTGGGGCGGGACGTCGGCACACGAAGTGGTCGAATTGCTGCGTAGTCTTCCCGTCTAGCCCGCCGTATAGTCGACCCGTGGGCCGCGTCCTTCTCGCCAGTCTCCTGGGGCCCTCGCAACGACTTTTCCCGCCACCGCCGCCGTCATCGAAGTCACGAGCACGCTGCCCAAGTGGTTGGCGCCCGGAGGACGCCTTGTTGTCAGCGGCTGGGCAGCGCCGAGCGAGCGGGTGACGCTGCGCTCGCCGAGCGGCGCCCGGGCGTGGGCAGGCTCGCGCGGCGGCTTCAAGATCAAGGCGCATGTCGAGCTCGGGCCGCGCGGTGT
>DATHAG010000054.1:0-6748 GCA_035296825.1 Gaiellaceae bacterium
GGCCGCGAGCGGAACCGCCGCTAATAACCGGCAGATGCGCGAGTGAAGTGCTACGACTGCGTCGTCGTTGGAGCCGGCCCCGCCGGCTCCACGACGGCGTATCGCCTCGCCCGAGAGGGTGTGTCAGTCCTCCTTCTCGACCGCGCGCAGTTTCCGCGGGACAAGCCCTGCGGAGGAGGACTGACCGGCCGGGCCGCGCGGCTCCTGCCCTTCTCCATCGATCCGGTCGTCGAGGAAGTCGTCACGATCGCCGAGCTCGGCCTCGGATACGACAAGCGGGTCGAGCGCGGCAGCGGCAAGCCGCTCGTCTACATGACACAGCGGAAGCGGCTGGATGCGTATCTCGTCGAGCAGGCCGCGGCAGCGGGCGTCGAGTTCCGAGACGGGACCAAGGTCTCTGGGGTCGAAACGGGCAGGAAGAGCGCGACGGTCCGAATCAACGGTGACCGCATCGCCGCTCGGACCGTCGTCGGTGCGGACGGAATCAACGGCGTGTCGGCGCGAGCGCTCGAGCTGGGCGGGAACCAGGCCGTGGGTGTCGCGCTCGAGGGCAACCTTCCCTACGGACGCATCGACCGCGAGCGCTTCCGCGGACGCCTCCTGATCGACTTCGCAACCGTGCCGGGCGGGTACGCATGGGTCTTTCCGAAGGGCGACCACGTCAACTTCGGCGTCGGAGGGTCGACCGAGGAAGGCCCGCGGCTCCGCGAGCACCTGCGCCGTCTCTGCGAGCGGCACGGAGCGGAGCTCGAGGAGCTCGGTGAGCTCCGCGGCTTCCGGCTGCCAATGCGGCTAGCGTCCTCCTGCCTCTCACGAGGCCCGGCGCTGCTCGTCGGGGACGCAGCCGGCCTCGTCGACCCAGTGTCCGGCGACGGGATGTACGAAGGGATCCTCAGCGGCTCGCTCGCGACAGGAGCGGTGCTGGACGTGCTCGAGGGCCGGGAGGAGACGCTCGACCCCTACGGTCCCCGGCTCACACGCCAGCTCGCACCGCTCCTCTGGGCCTCCTGGAGCATCAAGGCGGCGCTCGACCGCTTCCCCCGCACCTCCTTTGCACTGGCACAGACCCACCTCGTCTGGAACGTCGTCGAGCGGATCCTCCAGGGAGACCTCGCCGACGTTCGCCTGACCCGCGGGCCGGCCCGGCCGCTCCTGAAGGCACTGGCACTCCTGGCCCGTGCCGCTGGAGACCCCGGCCGGGCCTTCAGGCCTGCGGGCTAGCTACCGCACGCACCCGGCTACGATGCGACCGGTGGAGAGCTACCTCCTCACGACTCTCGACGGGGGCGCCCGTGTGGTCACGGAGCCGCTTCCGAGCGTTCGCTCCGTCGCGCTCGGCATCTGGATCGGCGCCGGCTCGCGGGACGAGGCCGTCGCCCACGCCGGTCTGAGTCACTTTCTCGAGCACCTCCTCTTCAAGGGTTCCAGCTCCTACTCCGCGCTCGAGATCGCAGAGATCTTCGACACGTTCGGCGGCGAGCTCAACGCCTCGACGGGTCGTGACTACACGGTCGTCTATGCGCGCGTGCTCGACGAGCACCTCGAGGAAGCCATGGACGTGATCACCGACATGGTGTTCGCGCCGCGTCTCTCGGATCTCGACGCAGAGCGGGAGGTCGTCCTCGAGGAGATCGCGATGGTCGAGGACGCACCGCAGGAGCTCGTGCACGACCTGATCACGGAGACGGTCTTCGGCGACCACCCGCTCGGCCGGCCGGTACTGGGCTCTGCGGATGTGATCGCAAATGTCTCACGCCGGAGCGTCTCCGCCTACCACCGCGCCCGCTACCGGCCCGACAACGTCGTGGTCGCCGCCGCGGGGCACCTCGAGCACGACCGGGTGGTCGAGCTAGTCGAGCGGATGAGCGCGAAGAGCCCGGGCCCACCGGCTCGCCGGGCCGGCGCTCGAGCACCCTTCGTCGACGCGCCGAGACCGAGCCTTCGCTTCCAGCGCAAGGACACCGAGCAATACCACATCTGCATCGGTGCGCCGGGGATCGCACGGTCGGACCGGCGGAGGTTCACGGCTTCGATCCTGGACAGCGTCCTCGGCGGCTCGGCCTCCTCCCGGCTCTTCCAGGAGATCCGCGAGAAGCGCGGTCTAGCCTACGCGGTGTACTCGTTTGCGTCGCAGTACGCAGACACGGGTCAGATCGGTGCCTACGTCGGCACGCGGGAGGAGAATCTCGCGGCCTGCCTCGAGATCCTGCGCGAGCAGATAGCCGCGGTCGCGGCCGGAGAGCTCGGGGACGACGAGCTCGCGCGCGCGAAGGAGAACCTCAAGGGACGGGTGATGCTCTCGATGGAGTTGACGTCGAACCGGATGAGCAGGCTCGGGAAGTCCCTGGTCACCGACAGCGAGATCCTGTCGCTCGACCGCGTCATCGCCGAGATCGCGGCAGTCGACCGCGACGCGGTGGCCGGGCTCGCTGCGCTCTTGCTCGCTGAGGAGAGACTGTCCGTCGCCGCGATCGGGCCGAGCGAGGAGCGTTTCGCCGCCGCGGTCGAGCGCATCTCGCCCGGGCTCGTCGCAGCCGTCGCGTGAGGGTCCTCCTCTTCGGAGCAGGGGGGAAGGTGGGGGCCGTGCTCGGCCCTGCGCTGGAGGAGGCAGGGCATGAAGTGCAGGGCGTCGGCTCCGGGAAGGAGACCGTGCCGGCCGGGTTCGACGTTGCGATCGACTTCACGCGGCCGGACGCCGTCCGCGCGAACGTCGAGCATTGCCTTGCTGCCGGGCTCCCTTGCGTCGTCGGCACGACGGGCCTTCAGGACGCGGACGTGGAAGCCCTGGACGTGCTGGCCCGGGATCGCGAGGTGCCCTGCCTCGTCGCTCCGAACTTCGCGCTCGGCGCCGTCCTCATGATGCGCTTCGCGGAGGAAGCGGCTCGCTGGCTCCCGCGTGCGGAGATCATCGAGCTCCACGACGAGGCGAAGCTCGATGCGCCCTCGGGCACGGCGAAGGCGACGGCCGCGCGACTGGAGGGAGACGTCCCGATCCACAGTGTTCGCCTGCCGGGCCTGGTGGCCCACCAGGAGGTGCTTCTGGGCGGCCAGGGTCAGCTTCTGACGATCCGGCATGACACGCTCTCCCGCGAGGCCTTTGTGCCCGGCGTCCTCCTGGCCCTCGAGCGGCTCGGAGACCTGCCGGCGGGGGTGACCTTGGGCATCGACGGGCTCGTCGAATAGAATTCCGGCCGTGCTGGGCGAGGTCCTGACCGCGATCGCGACGCCGTTCCGGGAGGACGACGGCGTCGACATCGACGCTTTCCGCCGGCTCTGTCTCCATCTCGTCGGGAACGGCTCGGACGGAGTCGTCGTCGCGGGCACCACGGGTGAAGCACCAACACTCACGGACGACGAGCGACTGGAGCTGTGCGCCGCGGCCGTGGACGCGGTCGGCGCTCGGGCAACAGTCATCGCGAACACCGGCACGTACTCGACGGCCCATTCCGTCCACCTGACCGAGCGGGCACACGAACTTGGCGTGGACGGGTTCCTCGTCGTGACGCCGTACTACAACAAGCCGCCGGTTGCCGGGATCGTGGCGCATTTTCGGGCCATCGCGGAGGTTAGCGACCTACCGATCATCGTCTACAACATTCCGCAGCGGGTGGTGCTGAACCTGGAGCCCGAGACCCTGGCGGCTCTCGGCGAGATTCCGACGGTGCGGGCGGTGAAGCAGGCCACGGCCGACCTGAACCAGGCCGAGCGGATCGTGCAGGAAACGGACCTCGCTCTCTACGCGGGGAACGACGAGCTCCTGCTTCCCTTCCTCGAATTGGGCGGCACCGGAGGGATCTTCGTCTTCACCCACCTGGTGGGTGCGCGGGTGAAGGAGCTCATCCGCCGCTTCAAGGACGGCGATCGCGAGGGCGCGGAGGCGATCGAAAAGGAGCTCCAGCCGGTCATCGAGGCCTTGGCCGTGACGACGAACCCGATTCCGCTCAAGGCGGCGCTCAACCTTCTCGGCCACGAGGTCGGCGGCCTGCGCCTCCCGCTCGTCGATGCGAGCGAGGACGAGGTCACGCTCGTGCGGGCCGGTCTCGAAGCTGCAGGCGTTCTCTCGCCCGCACGGGCCTAGCGTTCCTCGAGTGAGCTCGGCGAATCCTGCGCGGGAGGCGCTCCGGGCGCGAAGTACACTGCCCCGGTGAGCTCGGCCTGGACGCGCATAACCCCGCTTGGCGGTCTCGGCGAGGTCGGCAAGAACATGACCGCGATCGAGAGCGAGGCCGGCATCGTCGTGGTCGACGCAGGCCTCTCCTTCCCCCGCGACGAGCACCTGGGCGTCGACCTCGTTCTCCCCGACTTCGGTCTCTTGCGGGAGCGGGCGAAGGACATCCGCGCGGTCGTCCTCACACATGCCCACGAGGATCATGTTGGGGCGCTGCCGTACCTGATGCGGGAGGTGGAGATCCCACAGGTCTGGGGCACACGCCTCACGCTCGGGCTCGTGAAGTCGAAGCTCGACGAGCACGGCCTCCTCCGGGCGGCCGAGCTCCACGAGATCGAGCCCGGCGGCGGCCCGGTTCAGATCGGGCCCTACCGGACCGACTTCGCGCGCATGGCCCACTCGATTCCTGACGCAGTCGCGCTGTCGTTCGAGACGCCCGCGGGACGAATCGTCCATACCGGCGACTACAAGATCGACCACACGCCCGTCGACGGGTTTCGGACCGACGTCGGCAAGCTCGCGGAGCTCGGAAACCTCGGGGTCGAACTGCTGCTGGGAGATTCGACCAACGCGGAGAGGCCGGGCGTGACTCCGTCGGAACGCACGGTCGGTGAGGCATTCCGGCAGATCATCCCGGCCCGGAACGGGCGGGTCGTGATCGCGTCCTTCGCCTCCAACGTTCACCGGGTGCAACAGGCGATCGACGTCGCGCTTGAGACTGGCCGCAAGGTTTCCCTCGTCGGCCGCTCACTCAGAAAGAACGTCAACATCGCGCGGAACCTCGGCTACATCGACGTCCCCGAGGAGCTGCTGGTGAAGCCGGCCGACCTCGGCGAGCTCCGGCCCGAGGAAGCACTCATCCTCTGCACGGGGAGCCAGGGTGAGCCCCTTTCGGCCCTGACCCGCATCGCCTACCACGATCACCAGCACGTCGAGGTGGAGGCGGGCGACACGGTGATCATCTCCGCGAAGCCGGTGCCCGGAAACGAGCTGCGCGTGCACGACACGATCAATCGCCTCACGAAGTCCGGGGCGGAGGTGCTGCACCAGGAAATCGCGAACGTGCACACCTCCGGCCATGGAAACGCCGACGAGATCCGGACCATACTGGCGCTCCTCCGGCCGCGAAACGTCATGCCGGTGCACGGAGAGTTCAGGATGCTCGCAGCCCACGGCCGGCTCGCGCGCGATGCCGGCATCGACCCCGACCGCGTCATCCTCAGCGAGAACGGCTCCGTCGTCGAGCTCTCCGACGGGCGGGCTCGCATCGTTGACCAGGTCGAGGTTGGAAGCATCTTCGTCGATCGGGCCGGCTCCGGAGACGTGAAGGACGGAGCATTGCGCGACCGGCGCCACCTCTCCGAGAGCGGTGTCCTGATCGTGGTTGCGACGGTCGGATCGGGAAACGGTCGGGGGCCCGTCCCGCCCGAGGTGATCGCCCGCGGCTTCGCCGAGACCGACAGCGAGCTCTTCGAGGAAGCCCGCGAGGAGGTCGCGGAGACCCTCGCCGAATGCTACGCCGACGGTGTCACGGAGCTGAAGCTTCTCCAGGAGCACATCCACGACGCGGTGAGCCAGCTCGTCTACGACCGCACGGGCCGCCGGCCCATGATCCTTCCCGTTGTCGTCGAGGTGTAGCCGAGTTCGTCTCCTTGCTGTAAAGGTGTGGGCATGAACAACGCAACGACGCTCGGATGGCCCGGCCTCGTACGGTGCTATGGCGTCTCCGACCCGACTGCGACCAAGCTGATCCGCTCGCTGACGGCAAGCGAAGTGGCGGCACTGGCCTTCTGCCGCTTGCTCGACCGCTGGGCGAGGGGCGAGCCCGAGCCTTCGACCGTCCCCCGGCGCGAGGCCGCCCTGCGACGCGCTGCCGAGCGGGCCGAGACAGCGCTCGCCGGTCTCGAGCGGCCGCTGGGCCGCTTCCTCCTCGAGCTCGAGCCCGACGGGGCCGAGGGCCGATCCTGGTACGGCGAGCCCGGAGCGGGGGAGGTGCTCGAGTGGGAGGAGGTCCTCCGCCGGGCGGGCGTGACCGCCTGTCCGCGGCGGGTGGCACAGGCGTACCTCGAGCTGGCGGTGCTCGTGCGGGCGCTCCAGGGCCTCGCCACGTCGGCCCGGATGGACACCGTGCCCGACCGCTCGTCCCTGTGGGCCGGTCTCTTCGATCTGCGCGAGAACCTCTTCGGAGGCGCGGTCGACGATCTCAGGGCGCTCGCCGCCTAGGTGGCGGCGCGCCCGCGCATTGCCGTCGTCGGGAGCATCAACCTCGACCTGGTCGCGAGCGTCGAGCGCCTGCCTCGCCCCGGTGAGACGCTGACCGACGCGGAGCTCTCCAGGGTCCCTGGCGGGAAGGGCGCCAACCAGGCGGTCGCGGCCGCTCGCCTGGGAGCCGAGGTGCGGTTCGTGGGATGCGTGGGCCGCGATGAGATCGCGGGCGAGGCGAAACGCGGGCTGGAGGAAGCCGGCGTCGATCTGACGGGGCTTCGTGTCGTAGAGGGCGACCCGACGGGTCTCGCCATGATTGTCGTCTCGGGGCGGGGCGACAACCAGATCGTCGTCGCTCCTGGGGCCAACCGGGCT
>DATHAG010000055.1:0-2418 GCA_035296825.1 Gaiellaceae bacterium
GAGCTCGGCGGCTATCTGTTAGGCCGCAGGCTCTACGAGACGATGCTCGTGTGGGAGACGGATCCGTCGATGCGCGAGGACGAGCTCGGGGCCGCGTTCGCCGATGCCTGGTGCGCGCTCCCGAAGGTCGTCTTCAGCCGCGCTCGACAGCGTCCAGGGCAACGCCCGGCTCGCCGAGGCGTCACTGGCCGAAGAGGCCGCCGCGGCGCTCGAGGCGACCGACAAGGACGTCGCGGTCGGCGGCGCCGGCCTGGCCGCGGCGGCAATCGAGCTCGGCCTCGTCGACGAGCTGCGCCTGTTCCGCCATCCGATCGTCGTCGGTGGCGGCACGCGGGGAGCGCTACGGGCGCGCCCGCGATGAGTTGGACTGAGACCGCAGCCCGAGTCATCCCGCCCCTGCGGCCGACCGAGAGGACCATGTCCCAATCTGGGCGACGCAGTGACCTCAGGCTTACCACGCGTGGACCGGACAGGATTCGAACCTGCGACCGACGGATTTGAGTGGCGGTCGAGGGCGCAATGGGCGTGCTTGACGGAGGGGAAGAGCAGAAATGACGCGGGGCTTCGCGGCTGCCATCGCGAGCGTCGCGCTTCTGCTCGGCGGCTGCTCACCGGAGACAACGGAAGGCTCGGGGGGCGACGAGTCGAGCCGACCGGGCGCCGGAAAGAGGGTCACCAATAAGAACTGGGAGAAGGCCTTCGACAAGGAGGGATCCGGCTGGGAAGGAGCCGACGTCCGTCTTGTCGGAGAGGCGTACGATCGCGACGGCGAGCTTCTCCTCGTTTGGGGCGATTACGAGAACGCTGAGCTTCCCGCCAAGGTGACCGGAAGCACCGAGGACGTTTCGAGCAACGACCACGTCCTCATAGAAGGAACCCTGAAGGGAAGCGAGTCGTACGAGACGGTGATGGGCGCCAACGAAGAGACCCTCGCGATCGATGCAAGCTCGGTTCGGGAGATAAGCGAGGAGGAGGCGGAGAAGCTCGCGAACCCGACCACCGACCGCGTCAGGTACGACGACGCGACGTTGACCCAGCACGGCTTCACCGTGGAGATCAAGTCGGTCGCCTGGACGGACAAGTTCACGCGCGTTGCCATCGAGGCGAGGAACAAGGGCAGGGATACCGTCTCGCTGACCGCCTATAACGCGGTCATCAGGCAGGGCTCGAAGCAGTACGAGCAGCCCGCCGAACAACAGCCGGAAGACAGCGAGCTCGACGCGGACATTCGCCCCGGCGTGACGAAGGAGGAGACCCTCACCTTCGAGCGGATCAGTAAGAAGCGGCGCAAGGCCAAACTCGAGCCCGAGTGGTACTCCGACGACATCGACGTCCTTGATCCCAAGCCGTTCAAGTTCGACCTGGAGTGGAAAATAGCGCCCTAGTGGGATCAGGACTCGACCCGTCCTCGGCGAGGTTTCGGTAGCCGAGCGCTTTCGCCCTCGGCTTGCGCCCGAGGCATCATTGCGATAGACGGGAGCGAACGTGGAAGCGATCGCGCTCGAACCCGTCGAGGCGCTCACGGTGACCACTCTGGTCGACAACGTGACGGACTCGCTCCTGCCTGACCAGGGGCCCGCCAGGCGGCCCTCGATGGCGGCCTCACCGCGAATGCCGGCCCCACTCCTTGCCGGCGGCACCACGGATGACGCCCTGCGTGCCGAGCACGGGTTCTCCGCGTTGGTGACGGTCACGAAGGAGGGGCGGGAGACCCGCGTGCTCTTCGGTGCAGGACGGACACCGGATGGCCTCGTGGAGAACATGCGCCGGCTCGACCTATCCCCGGGCGACATCGACATCATCGTGTTGAGTCACGGCCACTGGGACCACGTCACGGGTATGGACGGCCTGGTGGGCCGGCTCGGGCGTACGAACATGCCCGTCCTGATCCATCCCGAGTTCTGGACTCGTCGCCGTCTCGCATTCCCGGGCCGCGACCCCGTAGAGCTGCCCTCGACCAGCAAGAGCGCCCTGGAAGGAGCAGGGTTCGAGATTGTCGAGCAGCGCCTGCCGTCCTTCCTGCTCGACGGCTCCCTGCTGGTGACCGGCGAGGTCGACCGGACGACTGAATTCGAGCGAGGTTTCCCCGGGCACGAGGCGCATAGGCCTGGTGGGTGGGAACCCGACCCCCTTGATCCTCGACGATCAGGCCCTAGTAGCGACGATACGCGGGCACGGCCTCGTCGTGCTGACCAGCTGCGGGCACTCGGGGGTCATCAGATTCCTGCGCTATGTTCGAAAGCTCACGGGCGAGGATCGAATCAACGTCGTCTTGGGCGGCCTCCACCTCAGCGGTCGGGCGTTCGAACCAATTATCGGACCGACGTGCGACGCGCTCGGAGATTTCTCGCCGGAGTTCCTTGTGCCCGCGCATTGCACGGGCTGGCGGGCCACTCACGCGCTCGCCTCTCGCTTTCC
>DATHAG010000056.1:0-4150 GCA_035296825.1 Gaiellaceae bacterium
GCTTCGCGAGCTCGGCACGGAGGTGGTGATCGAGTTTCCAACTCCGGCGGACCCGATGGCGGCGCGACTGCTTGCGCGCAAGCGCGAGGGTACCCACGACGACTACTCGCAAGAGGCCTTCGAGCGCGCACTCTCGGATGCGTTCGAGGTCGAGCGCTCGGAGCGGCTCGAGTCGGGGACGCGGGTGCTCTACCTTGCCCGACCCCGCGTCTGACCGACTGCGTGCGCGTCCGGTCCGCGAGCTTGGGTTCGCGGGCATTCATCTGCTCGTCCTGTCCTCGTTCGCGCTGGCGCAGCCGCTGTTCTCGCTTCTCTCGGAGAACGTAGTTTTCTTTGCCGCCCGCGGGTCCTCACGGTGGGAGATCTTCGTCTTCGCCCTCGGCGTCGTGCTCGTTCCGCCGTTGCTCCTGCTGGCTATGGAAGCGCTCGTGGGCCTCGTGCACGCGGGGGCGGCCGACGGCCTGCACCTGATCTTCGTCGGGTTTCTTTCGGCGCTGGTCGTCATGCAGGTCGTGAACCGGCTCGGCGATCCACCCGAAGGTTTCTTCGCCGCGCTGGTCGTCGGAGCCGCGGCGGGTGTCGCCTTCGCCTATGCGCGGGTGAGTGCGGTCCGCTCCGTGCTCACCGTGCTCGCCCCTGCACCGCTTTTGTTTCTCGGGCTCTTCCTGTTCGGCTCGCCGGTCTCGAAGCTAACGCTTGCGGACGAAGCGCAGGCCAGGCCGGCGGACATCCAAGGGCGGGCTCCCGTCGTCATGGTTGTCTTTGACGAGTTCCCGTCACTCTCCCTCCTGGACCGTTCCGGACGGATCGATCCGGTTCGGTTCCCGAACTTCGCCGCCCTGGCCGGCGACGCCACCTGGTTTCGGAACGCGACCACGGTGCAGGGAAACACGAGCCTGGCCGTACCCGCGATCCTGACCGGGCGCTACCCTCGCGACGCGAGCAAGATCCCGATCGCGTCCGACTATCCACAGAACCTCTTCACGCTTCTCGGTGGCGGCTACCGGCTGAACGTGACGGAGGCGGTGACCCGCCTCTGCCCGGGGAATCTCTGCTCGCAATCCTCCGGCGAGGGCTTCCCGGCCCGTCTCGAGTCGCTTGCCTCCGATCTGAGTGTCGTCTACCTCCACATGGTGCTTCCGTCCGATCTCCGCGACCGGCTGCCGTCAGTTACCGCGACCTGGGGTGACTTTCGCGCCGGCGGCGCGCGGACGCAGCGTGAAGAGGACGTCCGCCGCGGCCTCGACCGTGGCTTCCTCCAGAAACGGCTCTTTCCTGGCTCGGTGCGAGACCGCGATCTCCGGTTTCGCGTCTTCGCGGACTCGATCAGGCCCTCGAGAAAGCCGGAGCTCTCGTTTCTCCACGTGCTCCTGCCCCACTACGGTTGGGTCTATCTGCCGTCGGGGAGGCGCTACCCGAATGCGGCGACGATCGCGGGTCTGGTCGACGACAGCTGGATCGACGACGAGGCGCTGGCGGACCAGGGATGGCAGCGGCACCTGCTCCAGGTCGGCTTCGTCGACACGCTTCTCGGTGAGCTGGTGCGAAATCTGCGGCGCCGAGGGCTCTACGATCGTTCGCTCATCGTCCTGACAGCAGACCACGGTGTGAGCTTTCGACCCGGGGCGGCACGGCGGTTGACCACGGCCGAGACTCTCCCCGACCTGGCCTTCGTGCCGCTCTTCGTGAAGGCCCCGGGCCAGACCGCGGGCCAGGTCATCGACGACCACGTACAGACTGTCGACATCCTGCCGACGGTTGCCGACGCCCTTGGGATCTCGCTCCCGTGGACAGTTGACGGACACTCGGCACTCCACCGGTCCTTTCGCCCGGCGCGGCTCGTGCGGATTTACAAGACCTCCGGCGGTAGCCTTGCGGAGGCGGTTTCGTCGATGGAGCGCCGCCGCGACGAGCTTCTCGAGCAGAAGATCGCGCTCTTCGGCGACCGGGACCGGTGGGAGGGCCTCTATCGCTTCGGCCCGCACAGCGAGCTGGTCGGCCGGCGCGTTGCGTCTGCGGATACCGGGCCGGCTGAGGGGCTGGCTGTCGACCTCGATCTCGGCGAGCGGATTCGAGTCGATCCCGAGACGGGAGCGGTGCCGGCAAGGATCACCGGGCGTCTCTCAGGCGAAACCGCGGGGGCGGGGCTCGACCTCGCAGTTTCGGTCGACGGACGCATTGAGGCGGTTACGCGGAGCTATGTGTTCCGGGGAGATCTCGCCCTTTCGGCGATGGTGCCTGAGGCATCGCTCAGCGCGGGGGTGCACACGATCGAGATCTTCCAGGTCGATGCATCCGGGCGCCTGTTGCGAATTCCGCCGAGGCACTAGTGACCGTCGCGTCGCTCAGTCGGTGCGATCGTCCTCGCCGTCGGCGACCTCACCGGCCTCGCCGAGCTTCTCGACGATCGAGTACCCGCCATTTTGGTACACCTCGCGCTCGGACTCAGGCGACCATACGTGTCCGGCGACGATCAGGAACCGACGGGAGTCGGAACGGACTTCCTCGTATTCGGCGACGGTCAGAGCCACGGTCTCGAAGCAGCTTTCGCGGCTGCATTCGCAGACGAACTCGATCCGGCTGGTCCGATCGCCCTTGGCCCAGTCCTCACTGACGCTCCGAATCCGCTCGTTGACCTCCCGAAAGAGCGCCTCGTTCTTGCCGACCCGGTACTCCGTGGCGGACATGAAGCAAGTATGCGCTGTCGGCTGAGAAAAGAAAAGGTTTGATGCCCTCTACCTAGTTTCGCCTCCCGGCCCAGGCGGCACGGAAGGCAAAAACTCCCTGTTTCCAGCGGCTTTGCCGAGCTGGAGGTCGTACAGGCTCGGCGGGCTCTAGGTGGCTGCGAGCACGAGGAGGTCGGCTGCGCGATCCGGAGTGATCACGTCCGTGTTGACGACGAGGTCGTAATGGGTGGGCAGTTCGCGATTCACGCTGTAGAAGCGCGCGAGGTAGTCGTTGCGCGCCGCGTCCTCGTCCTTGATCACCCTGGCAGCCTGCCGCTCGTCGACCTTCCGCTCCTCAGCGACGCGTCGAGCTCGCGTCTCGGGCGACGCCGTGACAAGGACCCGCAAGACATCGGCCTTCCCTGCGAGCGCCATGGAAGCAGCGTGAGCGACGATGACGACGTCTCCTTCCTCGGCGACGTCGGAAATGACCTCACGGATCAGCGCGCGGAGGTCATCGCCCGAAGGCACTTGCCTGCCCGGTTGCACAAACGTCGACTGCCCGCGTGACGAACCCGACAAGTTTGGAGACAAACGCGGTCGCGGCTCCCCGCCCGTTTCGGCGACGCGATGCAGGACACGCGCGACCAGCGACTTGCGTCTCTCGACGTTGCTGACGACGGCAGGATCCAGGCCCACCGAATTCGCCGCGCTCTCGATGAGCTCGTCATCGACATAGCGGAATCCGAGCCGATCTGTTATGGCGCGGCCGATGCTCTCGCCCCCTGCACCAGTCGTATGCGAGACGCAGATGATTCGACGAGGCAACTCTCCTCCAGTTCCGTGCGGACTTGCCAGTCGCACGAGTTTACGCTGATCGCGACGCCGTGGTCTGCCATCGGCGGAGCAATGACAGGGGCGGTCTGCAGGCGTTGGGCCCTGCGTTCAGACCGACGCGATGGCCGGGCGAAGCGAGCCGAGCCGGACGGCGATGATGGCATCCGCCGCCTCGGCGCTGGCCGGGTGTCCGGTCACCGCCGGGATGAACTCGTCCCGCTCGAGCGTGAAGAGCTCTGCGTCGCTTGTGGCAACCACGGTGGCCGTTCGCGGGACGTCACGGAGGAGCGCGATCTCGCCAAAGCCCGCTCCGGGGCCGAGGAGTGTCGCCGGCCGGCCCTCAGGGCGAACCTCGACCTCGCCCCGGCCGACCATGTAGTAGAGGTGGCCGGAATCGCCCTGTCGAAAGACCTCCGCCCCGGCGGCCACCTGAATTGGGGTCAGAGTCGAAGCGAGCCGTTCGAGGACTGCCGCCGGAAGAGGAGCGAAGATGGGCTGCGAGCGGAGCAGCTCGAGCCCTGCGGGCGCCGCTTCGGCGTCCAGCGCTCGGAGGGGACGCCACAAAAGCGCGGTGAGGACGGGGAGAAACAGCCCGACGGCGAGCAGGGCGGTGCGGACGCCGAGAGCCGAGACAAGAGCGGGAGCGA
>DATHAG010000057.1:0-4604 GCA_035296825.1 Gaiellaceae bacterium
CTGGAAGCCGGCGTCGACTGCAATGGTCTCGGCCCACTACCTCATGCGACTCTTCGCGGAGGCCGGGCTCCCCCCGGGCGTCATCAACCTCGTCTACGGCTCAGGCGCAGACGTTGGAGATGCCGCGCTCGCCAGCGAGCACCTGGCCGGGATCCACTTCACCGGCTCGACACCGGTCTTCCAGGGGATGTGGAAGACGGTCGGCGAGAACATCTCCGGCTACCGGAACTATCCGCGCATCGTCGGTGAGACCGGCGGCAAGGACTTCATCATCGCGCACCGCTCCGCGGACCCTGAGAGCGTGGCGGCCGCCATCGTTCGAGGCTCGTTCGAGTACCAGGGGCAGAAGTGCTCGGCAGCCTCGCGGCTCTACATGCCCTCGAACCTGTGGCCGGAGATCCGCGAGCGCCTCGTCGAGGAAGTCGGGTCGATCAAAATCGGTGACGTCTCCGACTTCTCAAATTTCATGGGCGCGGTCATCGACGCGAAGTCCTTCGAGACCCAGCGCGAAGCGATCGAGGAGGCGAAAAAACACAGGCGCACGAAGGTACTCGTCGGTGGCGCGACCGACGACAGCGAGGGATATTTCGTCGAGCCGACGGTGATCGAGACGGGGGATCCGAACTTCAGGCTCCTGCGCGACGAGCTCTTCGGCCCCGTGGTCACCGCATACGTCTACCCGGAGAACGAATACGAGCAGGCACTCGAGCTGGTGGACTCCACGGCACCGTACGCTCTCACCGGCGCTGTCTTCGCGGAGGAGCGCGAGGCGCTCGTGGAGGCGGGCGAGGCACTCCGCTACACGGCTGGAAACTTCTACGTGAACGACAAGCCAACCGGCGCCGTCGTAGGCCAGCAGCCGTTCGGCGGCGCGAGGGCCTCCGGGACGAACGACAAAGCCGGCTCGATGTGGAACCTCATCCGCTGGGTGAGCCCGCGCACGATCAAGGAGACGTTCATCCCTCCGAAGGACTACCGCTACCCCTTCATGCGCGACGAGGGCGGGACCTAGGACGGATTGGCGGAGCCTCGCCCCGGCCGCCACTCGTAGCGCGCGTCTGGCTCACGTTCCTCGTTGTCACGACCGTCGGTTAGTTCCGTGAGTGTGAACCCGTGCCGCTCGTAAAAGCGGCGCGCACCTACGTTTTTCTGGAACACGCTGAGCCGCAGTCCCTTCGGGCGGCGCTCCTTCGCCAGGGCGAGCAGTGCCGTCCCGACGCCTCGATTTTGCGCCTCCGGCTCCACCCAGAGGTGCCTTAAAACATCTTCGCCCAGCCCCGCGAACCCGATCACGCGACCACTCTCCTCGGCAACCCACACCTCGTTGTTGGGTAGGAGCGCATCCCGGATGAAGATGCGCGTCTCCGCATCGGTGTAGAGGTCGGGCAGATAGGTCATCCCCGCTAGCGCGGCCAGGAATACGTCCGCCACGTCCTCGGTGTCGCCGGGCTCCACCGGTCGGATCTTCACAGCCCGAGGCTAGCGCGTGGGCGGGCAAAAACCGGAGGGGTGGTGCGGGTGCCAACTGCCGGCGCCCCTCCGCCCCCATCCGGATAATCCCGGGCGGTGGGATCAGGGGCCAGGTTCGTTTTGCTGGCGGCCACGGTGCTCGCGGCCGCCGTTCTCTTCCTCGTGCTCCGGCCTGGCGACGAGGAGCCGACGCGATTCGCCACCGCGACGATGAGTGAGACGAGTACCGAGACCGAGGTCGAGACCGAGACCGACACCGGCGGAACGACCACGGACGATGCGCCCAGTGCCGTACGCATCCGGATCCAGGCGCGGGGAGACGGATCCGGCTCGATTCGCCGGGTCACGATCGAGCGTGGCCAGCGTGTGACGCTGATCGTGAGCGCCGACGTCGCCGACGAGGTCCACGTTCACGGGTACGACCTCATGGCTGACGTGGCGCCGGGCTCGCCGGCCCGAATCTCCTTCGAGGCATCGGTGCCCGGGCGCTTCGAAGTGGAGCTCGAGAGCCGGGGGCTTCAGATCGCCGAGCTCCGCGTCAATCCGTGACGTTCCTCGTCGCGCACGGCATCGGAGGGATCAAGGACCTCCCCGTGCCCACCTGGCTCTTCTTCTGGGCTGCGGCTCTCGTCCTCTTCGTCTCGTTCATCGCGCTGGGTGTCCTCTGGCGGCGACCGGTCCTGGAGCGCGAGGACTGGGGCCGCCCTCTGCCGGAGTGGCTCCAGACCGTGCTCCGGTCCAGCGCGCTGCGCATCGTACTCGGGACGCTGGCCTTCAGCCTGCTCGTGCTCGTGACCGTGGCCGCGTTCGTGGGCGACACTTCGCCGAGTCGGAATCTCACCCCGACCTTTGTCTACGTCGTCTTTTGGCTCGGTCTCGTACCGGTGGTCATCTTGCTTGGAGACGTCTGGCCGGCATTGAACCCCTGGAAAGCAGCCGCGGACGCGCTGTCGTGGGTAGTGGACCGGCTCGGTCTCCAGACCGGCTCGGGAGCGGAGTATCCAGCGCGCCTCGGGCGCTGGCCGGCGGCCTTCTTCCTCTTCCTCTATGCGGCTCTCGAGCTCGCGTACTGGAATCCCGCAGCGCCGAGGGCACTGGGGCTGGCGATCGTCATCTACTCGGCCGTGACCTGGATGGGGGCTGCGGTGTTCGGGCGAGACGCCTGGTTCCCGAACGGCGAAGCGTTCACGGGCTACTTCGGCTTCCTCGCCCGCATGGCCCCGTTTGCCGTCCGTGAGCGCGAGGGCCACAGGGAGGTCATCGTGCGCCCGCCTCTCGTCGGCCTGGCCGTCCGGCACTTCGGGCCGGGCTCGATCGCCTTCGTCGCCGTCATGCTCGGCTCTGTCGCCTTCGACGGGTTCAGCCGGACTGTCTGGTGGCAGGACCGGCGCGCATCCCTCGCCGCCGTTTCGGTCGACCACTTTGCCTTGACCGGCACACTGCTGAACGTGGCGGGGCTCGTCCTTGCGATCGCAGCCGTGGCCCTGGCGTACCTGGCCGCCGTCGAGCTCTCCCGCAGGAGGTCAGGCGCGGAGGGGAGTCATGCCGATCTCTACCTCGGAAGCCTGATCCCGATCGCGGCAGCGTATGCCGTCTCCCACTACTTCTCGGCTCTGCTCGTTCAGGGACAGTCCGCGATCACACTCGGCTCGGATCCGTTGGGGCGCGGTTGGGACCTGTTCGGCACAGTCGACTTCCAACCCAACATCGCACCCCTCTCCCCCAACACGATTTGGTATGTGCAGGTGGCCGCGCTCGTGGGCGGGCATGTCCTGGGGCTCGCCCTCGCACACGACCGTGCCCTGAGCGTCGCGAGAACCCCGGAGCGCGCGGTGCGGGGACAGCTCCCGCTCCTAGCCCTCATGGTGCTCTACACCGTGGCGGGGCTCTGGCTGCTGTCCCAGAACTAGTCCAGCGCTAGGCGCCCCCGGCCCGGTGGAGGGCCGCGTAGATCTGACGCCCAGTTTTCGCCGGGACGCCCGGGACACCCTCGAGGGCCTCCGGAGCGGCTTCCAAGAGCCGCTCCGTCGAGCCGAAGTGCTGGATCAGTGCTCGCTTGCGCGCCGGTCCGACCCCGGGGAGCGCGTCGAGAATCGACTCGCGCGACCGGGAGTCGCGGCGCTGCCGGTGGAAGCCGAGTGCGAAGCGATGCGCCTCGTCACGGATCCGCTGCAGGAGCTGTAGGCCCGGCGACCCTGGCTCAATACGGATGGGGTCGGGCTGGCCCGGAACGAAGACCTCCTCTTCACGCTTTGCGAGCGAGATCACGGCCACGCGTGGAAGGTCATACGCCTGCATCGCTGCAAGCGCGGCAGAGAGCTGGCCCTTACCGCCGTCGATGACGACCAGGTTCGGCGTCGAGCCGAAGCTCTCGTCGTACTCGGCCGGGTCGCTCGCGGGCCGGAGGCGAGCGAACCGCCTCGAGATCACCTCGCCCATCATGGCGAAGTCGTCCTGCCCCTCGGCGTGACGAACACCGAACTTCCGGTAGTGCGCCTTCTTGGCGATTGCGTCCTGGAAGACCACCATGGAGCCGACCGGCGACTCCTCCTGGATGTTCGAGATGTCGAAGCATTCGATGCGGAGGGGCAAGCTCTCGAGGTTCAGGCACTCGCGCAACTCCTCGAGCGCCTCGATGCGGCGGGTTCGCTTCCGCTCGGAGTCGGCCGCGTCCTGCTCGAGGGCAAGCTCGGCGTTCTGGCGCGCCAGCTCTGCGAGCCGGCGCTTCTCGCCGCGCTGGGCGGGCCTGACCTCGACCTGGGAGCCACGACGCTCGGAGAGGAACTCCTCGAGCGCCTCGTTGGGCCGCGCGTCGGGCGGCAGGACGATGAGCGGCGGGACGTTCGGGGCGCTGCCGTAGTACTCGAGACAGAACGCCTCGAGCAGCGCATCCTCGTCCTGGCCCGAAACGTTCTCGAGATGGAAGCTGTGACGATCGACGAGCCGGCCGCCCCGGAGCGGGAAGACCTGGACGGCCGCCTGTTCGCCCCGAGCGGCGATACCGAGCACATCGACAGTCCCGATCGCCTTCTTGTCCGCCGCCTGTCGCTCGGCCAGGTGCCGGACGGCGAAGAGACGGTTTCGGTACCGAGCTGCCTCCTCGAACCGCTGCGACTCGGCTGCGTCGTTCATGC
>DATHAG010000058.1:0-9249 GCA_035296825.1 Gaiellaceae bacterium
CTTGCGAGCCCCGTCGAGGTCGCGCTTGACGGTGTTTGCGACCACTTTGCCGTGTTCCTGGAAGGCCTCGATGGTCTCGGGCGGCATCGTGTTCACGGTCATCGGCCCGATCAGCTCCTCCACATACATCGTGTCCCGGTACGCCGGGTTCTTCGTCGACGTCGAGGCCCAGAGGCACCGCTGCGGCGAGGCCCCTTTGCCGGCGAGGAATTCCCAGCGCCCGCCGGAGAAGAGCTGCTCGTATCGCTCGTAGGCAAGCCTGGCATTCGCGATCCCGAGCTTCCCCTTCAACTTGTCGTGCCCACCGCTCTCGTCGAGGCGCCTGTCCGTCTCCGTGTCGACCCTGGAGACGAAGAAGCTGGCGACAGACGCGACAACGGTCGGGTCTCCTCCCCCCGCCACCAGCCGCTCGAGCCCGCGGATATAGGCTTCGGCAACCTCAACGTAGCGCCGGAGCGAGAAGATCAGCGTCACGTTGATGGACTTTCCCTTGGCGATCATGTCCTCGATCGCAGGCAGCCCGGGCTTAGTCGCCGGGATCTTCACGAAGAGGTTCGGCCGGTCGATGAGCTTGTGGAAACGGAGCGCCTGTGCCACCGTCCCTTCGGTGTCGTATGCAAGCGTCGGATCGACCTCGATCGAGACGTAGCCGTCCCTGCCGCCGCCCTTGTCCCACACCTTGCGCAGGAGATCGCAGGCATCCGTCACGTCCTTCGCCGCTAGCCGGATGAAGATCTCGGTCGGGTCCTTCTCCTCCTCGAGCACTTCCCTAAGCTGCTCGTCGTAGGCGTCTCCGGAGGAGATTGCCTTCTGGAAGATGGTCGGGTTCGAGGTGATGCCGACGACCGCGTCCTCGCGCATCATCCGCTCGAGCTCCCTGCTCTGGATCAGGTCGCGTGAGAGGTTGTCGATCCACACGCTGACGCCCGCCTCCGAAAGCCGGTGCAGCCTTGAATTCGCCATCGTTCTCCTTCCCTAGACGCGCTGGCGTCGCTCGAGGAGCGACTGCGCGCGGCTTGCGATGTTCTCGGGCGTGTAGCCGAACTTCTCGAGGACGATCGTGCCCGGCGCCGAGGCGCCGAAGTGCTCGATCGAGACGATCGCACCGTCCAGCCCGACCCACCGCTGCCAGCCGAGCGAGACCCCGGCCTCGACCGCGATCCGCTGGTCGACCTCGGGCGGCAGGACAGAGTCGCGGTAATCGGAAGGCTGCTCCTCGAAGAGCTCCCAGCAAGGCAGCGAGACGACGCGGGCCGAGACGCCGTCCACCTGCAACTTCTTCGCCGCCTCAATCGTCACCCAGACCTCGGAACCCGTCGCGAGCATGAGGAGGTCGGGGAGCCCGTCGTCGCCCTCGGCCTCCCAGACGACGTATCCGCCGCGGTCGGCGCCCGCCACCTGCTCGGGCTCGAGCACGGGCAGGTTCTGGCGGCTCAAGAGGATCGCCACCGGCCCCTCCGTACGCGCGAGCGCGACCTTCCACGCGATCGACGTCTCGTTAGCGTCAGCCGGGCGGATCACCCAGAGGTTCGGGATCGCGCGGAGTGCCGCGTAGTGCTCGACGGGCTGGTGCGTGGGGCCGTCCTCGCCAAGGCCGACGGAGTCGTGCGTCCACACCCAGAGAACGGGGAGGCGCATGAGGGCCGAGAGACGAACGGCAGGTCGCATGTAGTCGCTGAAGATCAGGAAGGTGGAGCCGTAGGGCTTCACGATCCCGCCGTGGACGGCGAGCCCGTTCACGATCGAGCCCATGCCGTGCTCGCGGACTCCGAACGGAACATTGCGTCCCGCGAAGAACCCCGAGAAGACCCCCGCCCCGTCGAATGCGGTCTTCGTGGACTCGACCAGGTCGGCGGCGCCGCCGACCATCGTCGGTATGAAGCCCTTGAAGGCTTCCATGACCTTGGAGCCGGCTGCGCGCGTGGCCATGGAGTCTTCCTCCGCCGGGTCGAAGGAGGGGAGGGACTCCGCCCAGCCGGGCTTCGGCTGGCCGCGCCAGGCGAGATCCCAGTCCTCGGCCAGGGCCGGATAGGTGGCACGCCAGTTCTCCAAGCGCCTGCGCCACTCCGTCTCGAGCTCGTCTCCTTTGTCATAGAGCTTCATGTGCTCCGCGACCTCGTCCGGGATGAAGAAATGCTTGCCCGGGTCCCAGCCGAGCACCTCCTTTGTCGCACGCACCTCGTCTTCTCCGAGCGGCGCGCCATGCGCCTTCGCGGTGTCCTGCGCATGCGGCGCCGGGTAAGCGATGTGGCTCCGGACGATGATCAGGGAGGGGCGGTCCTCCTCGTTCCTCGCGCGCGTGATGGCGCTGCGGAGCTTCGTCAGGTCGTTGACGTCGTCTACGTGTAGGACGTGCCACCCGTAGGCCTCGAACCGCTTCCCCTTGTCCTCGTGGTCGAAGGAGAGCGCGGTCGTGCCGTCGATCGTGATCCGGTTGTCGTCGTAGAAGACGACGAGCTTGCCGAGCCCGAAGGCGCCAGCGAGCGAGCAGGCCTCCGCCGAGACGCCTTCCATCAGGTCGCCGTCGGAGGCGATGCCGTAGACCCAGTGGTCGACGATCGCCTCCTTGGGCCGGTTGTAGCGCTGCGCGAGGAACTTCTCCGCCATCGCCATACCGACGGCGTTCGAGATCCCCTGGCCGAGCGGGCCCGTCGTGGTCTCGATGCCCGGGGTCAGGAAGTGCTCGGGATGACCGGGCGTGAGGGACTCCCACTGGCGGAAGCGCTTGATCTCGTCGAGCGAGAGGTTGTACCCGGAGAGATGGAGCGTCGTGTACTGGAGGATGCAAGCGTGCCCGGCGGAGAGGACGAACCGGTCGCGGTCCTCCCACTGGGGATTCGCCGGGTTCACGCGCATCGTCTCCCGGTAGAGGACGTACGCGAGCGGCGCGAGCGCCATGGCGGTCCCCGGATGCCCAGCGTTCGCCTGCTGGACCGCGTCCATGGACAGCGTTCGGATCGTGTCGATCGAGAGCCGCTCGATGTCGGTCACTGCCACCTCATTCGTTAGCTCGCCCGAGGGGAGACTGGGCAAACCTTACTTGCGACCCTCTCGACCGCGGGCCTCGACTCCGCCGGCGGGAACGAGCGCGCGTGCGACCATAGGAGGGTGGCCGTCCTGATCGCATCCAACCTCCGCAAGGAGCTCTCCGGCGACCCGCTCTTCGACCGGGTTTCGTTCAAGCTCGAGCGCCGCGATCGCCTGGCGCTCTCCGGATCGAACGGCGCCGGCAAGACGACGCTGCTCCGGATGCTCACCGGCGAAACGTCGATCGAGGGTGGCAAGCTGGCTTTCGAAAAGGGAGCACGGGTTGCGCTCCACGATCAGCGTCCCCCGCTCGAGCGGGGACTGACGCTGCGCGAGTACGTGCTCGCGGGCGCGGCCGACCTGGTCACGACCGAGCAGGAGCTCGCGCGGCTGGAAGGGGCGATGGCCGGAGGGGTGCACGACCAGGAGACGATGGCCGCCTACTCGGCCGCCCAGGCACGGCTCGAGCATGCGGGCGGATACGGCTGGCGCGACCGCGCCAGCGCAACGCTTCGCGGGCTCGGGTTCCGCGACGAGGATCTCGACCGAAGCCTCCAGACGTTCTCCGGCGGAGAGCTGACCCGTGCATCGCTTGGCCGGGCGCTGGCCGGGGATCCCGACCTCCTCCTCCTCGACGAGCCGACCAACCACCTCGACATCGCAAGCCTCGAGTGGCTCGAGCGCGAGCTTGCGAGCCTCGACGCCGCTTGCATCATCGTCGCGCACGACCGCTGGTTTCTGGAAGCGACGACGAACGCCACCCTCGAGCTCGAGGCAGGCCGGTCCACGTACTTTCCGGGGCCGTGGCACGCGTGGCGCCGCGAGAAGGCCGAACGCGCAGCCCACGCCCAGAAGACCGCCGAGCGTGTGGCGCAGGACATCCAGCGGCTCGAGCGCTTCGTGGAGCGCTTCCGGTACAAGAAGTCGAAGGCGAAGCAGGCGCAGGCAAAGCTGACCCAGATCGGCAGGCTCGAGAAGGAGCACACCGAGGCCAGCGACGAGGTCACCCTCCTCTCGCGCCGCCGTCGCGGCCTCGGCTTCGACTTCCTGGAGCCGCCTCGGAGCGGCCGCACCGTTCTCGAAGTGGAAGGGCTCCGGGTTGTGGCAGGGGACAAGCATCTTCTCAGCGAGGTCTCGCTCGCGCTCGAGCGCGGCGAGCATGTGGCGCTCGTGGGCCCGAACGGCTCCGGGAAGACGACCTTCCTCGAGACCGTCCTCGGCCAGCGCGGAGAGATCGAGGGGAAGGCAAGGCTCGGGCACGGGGTGGAAGCCGCCTACTTCTCCCAGCACGAGGCGGAGCTGGACGAGCGCGGGAGCGTCCTCGACTGCGTCCAGTCGATGACGACCCTCACCCGCCCGAAAGCGCAAACGCTCCTCGGTCGCTTTCTCTTCTCAGGCTGGGAGGTGCACCAGAAGCCGGTGACGGCGCTCTCCGGCGGCGAGCGGCGCCGGCTCGCATTGGCGATTCTGGTCGCCTCCGGGGCGAACTTCCTCGTCCTCGACGAGCCCACCAACCATCTCGACCTGGAAAGCCGCGAGGCCCTCGAGGAAGCCCTCGAAGGATTCCCCGGCACGGTGCTCCTCGTCTCCCACGATCGTGCGCTCCTCGATGCGATCGCCCACAGGACCGCAGCCGTCGAGGAGGGAACGATCCGCGTCTACGACGGTGGGTGGGCCGACTACCTCCGCCAGCGCGAGGAACGAGAGGCGGCGCCGCGCGAACGCCCGGCCAAGGAGAGGAAGGCGAAGCCGTCCTCGGGTAGCCCGAAGAGCCGCCCCCGCCCCCTCGACGAGATCGAAAGCCGGATCCAGGCGCAGGAGGCGCTGATCGCCTCGCTCGAGACGCGGCTGGCGGAAGACTGGGCCGACGCGGACACAATCGCCGCCCACCGGCGCGCTCGAGAGGAGCTCGGACAGCTGCTAGGACGGTGGGAAGAGCTCCTCGACGAGGTCGGCGCCTGAGGGCACGGACTCCAGAAGCCAGCGGCGCCCGTCCTCGAGCGCTGCCGCCATGGGGGTGACGCCGGTCGCCCGGGCGGCGTCGAGGACACGAACCGTCATCTCGGTAACGATGGCTTCGATCCGCGCCAGAGCCGTCGGAGGATCGTCGCCCGGCTGCAGGCTCTCGTAGAGGTGGACGCCGCCGGAGTTGGCGACGAAGTCGGGGAGCGCCACGATGCCGCGGGCGTGCAGGGCCTCGACGGCGCCCTGGGCGTAGGGCACGTTCGCTCCCGGAGCGACAACCGCGCAGCGAAGACCCTCCACGACTTCTAGCGTCACCGAGTCCGGCCGCGCGCCCGGGACGACTACGTCGCAGACGGCCGTGAAGAGATCCTCGCGCGGGCGAACCGGCACCGCGGCGTGGCGCACGAGTCCGTCTCCGTGCCGGAAGCGGAGCTCGAGGAGTGCCTCCACGTCCAAACCGCCCCGGTTGGCTATGCAGCCCTCGACCGTGCTGAGGGCGACCACCTTCGCTCCGCCCTGCGCACAGGCCCGGGCTGCACCGGCGCCCACCTTGCCGAACCCTTCGATCGCGACCGTGGCTCCCTCGAGGCGGCGCCCGAGCTGGGCGAGAGCGGCTTCTGCGGCGGCCATGACGCCGTGGCCGGTCGCAAGGTCGTCCATGCCCATTCCCTGGTAGCTCTGGGCCCAGAGCGGTAGCTCGGCCGCCGGGTCCTCGACGAAGTCGGCGGGGTAGGTCCCCATGTCCGGGCCCGTCAGGAAGGACTCTTTGAGCGGTTCGAGGGCCCTGAGGTACGCCCCAAGAACGGCGGCACGGTCGCCGTCTCCGAACCGCACTCCCGCCTTCGCACCCGCATAGCGCAGGCGGCAGGACGCGAACTTCCAGGTCATCGCCCGCGCGAGCCGCGCGACCTCGCCCACGTCGACGTCCGGAACCATCCGCGTCCCGCCCGCAGACACCGGGAAGAGCTCGTGGTCGACGACGACGACGGCGTCCAGCCCGGCTTCTGCGTCCCGCAGCTCGATGACGCGCGCGGGTGAACGGTTCGCGGCCAGGGCGCTAGGAGCGCGGCGGTGGGTCGAAGGTGGCGATCAGGGCCTCGGCCACCACGCGCATCGGCCGGCCCGAGCGCTGGCTGGCACCGCGCAGCCGGGTGAAGGCCTCCTGCTCCGACAGCCGCTCGCGCTCCATGAGCATCCCCTTTGCCCGCTCGACCACCTTTCGAGTCGCGAGCGCCTCTCCAAGTGACTCCGCCTCCTCGCGGAGCGCCTCGAGCTCAGCATGGCGCGCGCGCGCGGCCTCGATGGCCGGCAGGAGGTCGGTCTCGCGAAACGGCTTAACGAGGTAGCCGAAGACCCCCGCCTCGACAGCGCGGGAGACGAGCTCGTTCTGGCCATAGGCGGTCAGCATCACGATCGGAATGGGGCGCTCCGCGAGGATCCGGCGCGCCGCTTCGATGCCGTCGAGGCCCGGCATCTTGACGTCCAGGATCGCCAGGTCGGGCGCCTCGCTTCGCGCAAGTTCCACGGCCTCTTCGCCGTCCTTTGCCGCCGCGCACACCTCGAACCCGGCCGCCTCGAGGATCTTTTCGAGATCGAGCCGGATGATCGTCTCGTCCTCGGCGACCAGGATCCTGAGCGCCATCAGCTGCGCGGAATGTAGGCCCCTGGGCGCGACCCGATGACGACATACGAGAGCCCCTCGGGGCCGGCGATCACCTGGCGTGTCTGCTCGGGGGGAACGAACACGTACCGGCCCGGGGCCAGATCCTCCTCGTCGTCTTCGATCACGATGACCCCGCTGCCCGCGAGCGGGACGTACACCTCCTCCTGGCCTGAATCGAGCTCGTCATGGGCGCGACCCTCGAATCCTGGCGGCGAGTCGTACTGGTTGATCCCGAACGCAGACACGCCCAGGGATTCGCGGATCGGCTTGCGACGGCCCTCGAAATCACTCGCGTCGGCGATCCGGTAGACCATCAGATGGTTGATCGGTAATTGGCGCACCTGCGGGGACGGGCCAGACCAAGCAAGGGTGCGCCATCGCCCGCAGGTAAGGCTAGAAGCCTTGCCAAAGGCGAGGGTGTGCCTAGGCGACGTGTCTCGGGCGCCATCCGTGGGTGGGGTAGTTGCCGGTCATCCATCTAGGCAGGGAAGGTCACCTCGGCCCGAAGGCCGCCGTGGTCCTCGAGCAAGAGTGTCCCGCCCAACTCGTCGCGGACGAGCGCGCGGACAATCGAGAGCCCGGTGCCGTCGCCGTTCGGCTGAGTCCACTCACCATTGTCCGAAACGCTGAGGAGCGCACTCCCATTCCGCCGCGCGAGGCGGACCGTGATCTCGTCGCCGCCGTGCTCGAGCGCATTCTGCAGGAGCTCCGCGAACACGAGCGCGAGCGCCGTGGCGCGTCCACCCTGGAGGGAAACCGGCTCGACCTGCGACTCGACGTGCTTCTCCGCTCCGAGTCCCTGGACGAGCATGGCGCGCAGGCGCTCGACCAGCTCACCGAGATCGACGTCGTCGTCCCGCTGCTCCGTCAGCACCTCGTGCACGGCGGCGATCGCGAGGATCCGGGTGACCGAGTCCTCGAGCGCCTTGCGCGCGTCCGTTCCGGGGGCTCGGGCCTGGAGGCGAAGCAGCGAGGCGACCGTCTGAAGGTTGTTCTTCACCCGGTGATGGATCTCCTGGGCGATGACCCCGCGCATGACGGCCCGACCGTGTTCGAGCGCGACGGCTGCGTGATTTGCGACCGAAGCGAGCAGTTTGGCCTCGTCGGCCGTGAACGGCGTGTCACGGTCGCAGACGAGCTCCCCGATCTCTCGACCCTTCCATCGCAGCGGGAGCCTGATCGCGTGAGCCCCTGGCCGGCCCTCCGGCCAAGCGATCTTGCCGTCCTCGAGCACGAGGGCCGCGCCGGTCGCGGCGACCGCGGTCTTCGTCGTCTCGACGATCGCGCTCAGGGACTCCTCGAGATAAAGCGACTCGGACACCGCCTCCGAGATCTTCGCGAGGGCCTCGAGCTCGGCCACCCGTTGCTGAGCATGCTCGTACAGCTTCGCGTTCTCGATCGCCTGAGCGACCTGGCCGGCGATAGCCATCAAGAGGTCGATCTCGGCCTCGTCGAACTCACGGGGCCTCTCAGTGCGGACGTTCAGCGCGCCCTCAAGGCGCTCCTTGGCGAGGATCGGCACGGCGAGAATCGACTGGTACTGCTCCTCCGGCAGGTTGGGGAAGCGCTTGAAGCGAGGGTCGAGGTGCGCGTCCCTCGGAATCATCACGGGGATCCGATCCGCGGCCGCGGCTCCCGTTATGCCCTCGCCCGGGCGCATCTTCGGAACCCGTGTCATCTCGTCCACTCGCGTCCCGCACGATGCGCGCAGGACGAGCTCGTCGGCAGCCTCGTCGTACAGGTAGACGAAGCAGGCATCCGCCTCGAGCGCCTCGGCGACCCGAGCTGCCACGAGATCGAAGAGCTCTCCGAGGTCGAGTGTGGAATTGACCGCCGCAATTGTCTGCGTGACGAGTCTGAGGTGCCGCTCGGACTGGCTCATGGCACGGTGGCCGGCGATTCAGCCTGGACGAGTTGGTGCGCGGCCGCGCGGCCGCTAGCGATCGCGCCTGCGATCCAGCCGCCGTGCTCTGCGGCGAGGTCCGAGCCGGCGAGCACGACCCGGCCGCGAAGCTCGCCGTTGTCGAAGAGCCCCTCCATCACCCAGCCGGGCCTGGAGGCAAGCCAGGTCCCCTTCGACCACGGGTCCGTGACCCAGTTGTGCGCGTCCACGGAGATCACGCGGGCTCCAGGCGCGTAGACCTGAATGGCCGCCTCAACAGCCCGCCGGTCACCCAGGTCCAGGCCGGCGGTCTCATGCCCGAAGCCGACGACGAGCGTCCCCTCGGGAACGACGCGCTCGGCCGACAGCCACTGAAGCGGAGTCTCGAATCCGAGCGCCAGCAACCCCTCGGGAAATCCCTCCACGAGCGCCCAGACCTTCAGCGAGCGCCCGGCGTGCTTCTCTCTAGCCATCCGACCCAGGCCCGGAGGAAGGGGCGGGTCGAACTCGATCCCTTCGAGCGTGTTCACGGGTACCGAAACCACGGCGGCGGCGGCGCGCGTCTCCTCACCTGCCTCCGTCGTGACGACAACCTCGTCGTTCCGCTCCTCGATCCGGGTCACGGCCGTCGAAAGCCTGACTTCGGCGTCGGAGTCCAGTGCGAGCGCGTCTAGGAGGGCTCCGGTCCCAGCGGCGAAGCACTCCGAAATCT
>DATHAG010000059.1:0-3993 GCA_035296825.1 Gaiellaceae bacterium
CCCGCACGGCTACGAAGGAAATGGGCCCGAGCACTCGAGCGCGCGGCTCGAGCGCTTCATGCAGATGGCGGCACAGGAGAACGTCCGGATCGTGAACGCGACCACGGCTGCGCAGTACTTCCACGTGCTCCGACGCCAGGCGCTTCATCCCAAGGCTCGTCCGCTCATCCTCTTCACACCGAAGAGCCTCCTCCGGCTGAAGAAGGCGACTTCGAGGGCCACCGACCTCACCGAGGGATCCTTCCAGCCTCTGCTCGACGACCCACGCCTGGACGAAGAGGCGCGCCGCCAGACCCAGCGCCTCGTCTTCTGCACCGGGAAGATCTACTACGACATCGTCGGCCACCAGGATCTGGAGAGCGCGGAGCCGGTCGCAGTCGCCCGCCTCGAGCAGCTCTATCCGTTCCCGGTCGCGCAGTACGACGAGCTTCTCTCCCGCTACCCGAACCTCCGCGAGGTGCTGTGGGTTCAGGAGGAGCCGCAGAACATGGGCGCCTGGCGCGCCGTTCGCCATCGCCTGGAGGAAGGGCTGCCGGCCGAGGTGGACCTCCGCTACTGCGGCAGGGCGTGGCGAGCAAGCCCGAGCGAGGGCTATCCGACGGCGCACCTGCTCGAGCAGGAGCGCATCGTCACTGAAGCGCTGGACCTCTAGGGTCAGTAAGCCCAGGGAGGACGGTCGGGCGGGTCGTACGCCTGCGACTCCACGCGCTTCTGGAGGTCCTCGTCGGGGCGGGGTTCGTCCGGGTGGGCCGCAGCGACGTGATCCCGGAGTGCCGCGACCAGTTGCTCGTCGTCTCCGGCCGCGACGAGCTCGTCGCACCAGCAGCGGACGACACGCATCGCCGGAGCCTACAGCCGCTCTCGCTCGAACTCGTCTCGCCGGCGGTCGAGCGCTGCGGCCTCGCCGGCGTAGGCCGGAGTCCGCCCGTGCGCTGCTTGAGCGAACGCGAGACGTGCGTGGTTCACCTCGTGCTCCGCAAGAGGCCCGTGAGCGGCCACGACCCGGCCCTCCTCGAGCTCGACGATGAACCGTTCGTCGTTCGCCCGATGGCGCCAGAGCTCCCGTGTCCGGCCCGTTGCCATAGGCGCATTCTCGCGACTCGCGCGGGGAAGGGCGGCCTAAACCGGCAGGGACGCCTGCGGCGCAAGAAACGCTCTTGATGAGCCACACCGATCCGGGGCAGGTCCAGTGCCCGACGGGACCTCGTTGCGGCGAGCGCGACTTTAGGCCTCGGCAAGGGAAGCCGAGAGTTAAGCCGGGATGCAACCATCCGTCGGGTCGGATCGTCCAACGTTCCGAATCGGAGCTTCCCGGGAAGCAAATGGAACCGCAATGAGCCGAGCGCACATGCTTGCGAATCTCGGAGGGGTGGTCGTGCCCTTCCTGGCCTTTCTGGTCGCCGTCGTCCTGCTCTGGAACACGGTCGTCGGCTGGACCGACATTGCCATCCTCACGGTCGGCTACCTGTTGACGGGAATCGGGATCACCGTGGGGTTCCACCGCCTGCTCACGCACCGCTCGTTCAAGACGTACGGAGGCATCCGCTACGCGCTTGCCGCGCTCGGCTCGATGGCTGTCGAGGGGCCCGTGCTCGCCTGGGTTTCGGACCATCGCAAGCACCACCAGTTCTCGGACCGCGAGGGCGATCCACACTCGCCGCACCTTGCCGAGGGCGCGCGGCCGGTAGCAGTCCTGAAAGGGCTCTTTCATGCGCACGTCGGCTGGCTCTTCGTCGAGGAGGGCCGGGCCAACACTCGCCGCTACGCCCCTGACCTGATGGCGGATCGCGGCATGCGCATTATCGACCGCACGTTTCCCTGGCTCGTCGTCGTCTCGCTGATCGTCCCCTTCGGCGCCGGCTACCTTCTGAGCGGGTCGCTCTGGGGCGGGTTCACCGCGCTCCTGTGGGGCGGGTTCGTGCGGATCTTCCTCTTGCATCACGTCACGTTTTCGATCAACTCGATCTGCCATCTCTGGGGCACACGCCGGTTCCGGTGCGACGACGAGTCGAGGAACGTTTTCTGGCTCTCGATTCTCTCGTTCGGAGAGGCCTGGCATCACAATCACCACGCCTTTCCCACCTCCGCTTTCCATGGACTGAAACGCTGGGAGGTCGACCCGGGCGGGCTCTTCATCGCCACTCTCGAGCGCGTGGGGCTCGCCTGGAACGTCGTGCGGATCACGCCCGAGCGCCAGGAACGAAAGGAAGTCGCCTCCAATACCGCCTAGCGGTTGTGCGTCGTCGAGCCGACGCTCTAGAGTGCCTTCGTGAGTCTGTACGACTGGCTTCTTTTCCTCCACGTCCTGGCGGCCTTTGCAGCCGTGGCCGCCGTCGTCCTTCTCAGCGCAATTCTGGTCACGACCTGGCGCTCGGCGGGCGTCGCGGACGCGGGGCCGTTCCTCCGGATGTCGAGGCTCGGGAGCAGGCTGTGGGACGTCGGCGGTATGGGGACGCTGATTTTCGGGGTCTGGCTCGCCGTCTACGTCGAGGGCTATGAGCTCTGGGACGGTTGGATCCTCGCCGCGCTCGTCCTCTGGGCGATCGCGGCGGCTGCGGGCATGCGGGTGGGTGCGGGCTTTCGCCGCGCCTTCGGAGCCGACGCCGGGCACGGTGAGCTAGGGGGCTCGATCCGGAGCCAGCGCGCCCTCGTCGTCCACGCGGTCATGGCGCTCGCGGTCGCTGCCCTTCTAGTCGTGATGATCTACAAGCCGGGCGCATGACAATCGCGCTCGTCAGACCCGACGACTGGAACTTCCCCCTTCTGGTCCATGTCGGCGGCGCGATGCTCCTCGTCGGGTCGCTCGTGACCGTGGCGGCGCTGCTCCTGCTCGCTTGGCGCGGCGATTCACCGGGTCTCATGCGCCTCGGGTTCCGGACGCTCCTGATCGCGGCGCTCCCTTCGTACATCCTCATGCGCGTGGGCGCCGAGTGGATCAACTCGAAGGAAAACATTCCGGACGAATCCGACTGGATCGGCATCGGCTACATCACTGCGGACGGGGGCTTCGTCTTCCTTCTAATCTCGACAATCCTCGCCGGGGTCGCCGTGCGGCGGGCGGGCCGGCGCCCGGGCGGCGGCAACACGCTCGGGCGGGTCGTAACGGTTCTGACGTTCGTCGTCCTGGCCGCGTATCTCATCGCCGTCTGGGCGATGACGACGAAGCCCGGCTGACCTTTCTCGGCAGGTGCGCAACACTTAGAGGGTGAGCCAGACCATTGCGGCACCCGTCGAGGTTGAGGTCCCGTCAGGCGAGGACGAAATCGTCCGCGACAAGCCCTGGATCGTCATCGTCTGGAACGACCCGATCAATCTGATGTCCTACGTCACGTTCGTCTTCCAGAAGCTCTTCGGCTACGGCAAGGAGGAAGCGACCCGCCTGATGCTCGAGGTGCACAACGACGGCAAGTCTGTGGTCTCCAGTGGGACACGCGAGAAGACCGAGCACGACGTCGCCCGCCTGCACTCCCACGGGCTCTGGGCCACCATGCGACAGGACTAGGCCCCTCGAGCCGATGTTCGTCCCTCGCCCTGTCGAACGGTTGGAGGATGGCCGGTTTGAGGTGCGCCTTTCCGCCCAGGAGCGCTCCCTGCTGCGCGGCCTTCCAGCCGCGCTGAACGACCTGATCGCTGCGCAGCCGGGCGACCCGTCGCTCCGGCGCCTCTTTCCACCGGCCTACGAGGACGCCGAGCTCGAAGCCGAGTACCAGGGGCTCGTGGGGGACGAGCTTCTCGGCGGCCGCCAAGCTTCGCTGCACGCTCTTGCGGAGACCGCTGACCGCGACCACGTGAGCGAAGAAGAGCTTCACCTCTGGCTGGGTGCGTTGAACGATCTCCGGCTCGTGCTCGGCACGCGTCTCGACGTGACCGAGGAGACCTACGAGGAAGGAATCGACGAGAACGATCCGGCGGCTGATGACCTGGCGCTCTATGCCTACCTGACCTGGCTCCAGGACGGGATTCTCCAGGCCCTCAGCTAAGGGTTCGGATCGC
>DATHAG010000060.1:0-2276 GCA_035296825.1 Gaiellaceae bacterium
GGATCATCGCGTCGATGGCCTTCAGGCCGGTCTGGAGCGGCTCCTTGACCGGCTGGCGCTGGACGACTCCGGGTGCCTTGAACTCGAGAGGACGTGTCTCCTTTGTCTCGATCGGCCCAGCGCCGTCCAGGGGTTCGCCGAGCGGGTTGACGATTCGGCCGATGAGCTCGTCGCCCACCGGAACGCTCATGACCTGCCCCGAGCGCTTGACAGGATCCCCCTCCGCGATCTGCTCCCAGTCGCCGAAGAGCGCGACGCCGACGTTGTCCTCCTCGAGGTTCAGCGCGATGCCCGTCACCCCGTGCTCGAGTTCGAGCCGCTCGGCGGCCATGCAGTTCTCGAGGCCGTAGGCCCGCGCGATGCCGTCTCCGATCTGGAGCACGGTGCCGACCTCGGCGAGATCTGTCTCGACCTCGTACTCCTCGATCCGCTGTTTGAGGATCGACGTGATCTCTTCGGGGCGTAGTTTCAAGTTCTCTCCTTAGGCGGTTATGAGCTGTTCGCGAAGCTGTTCGAGGCGACCGCGCACGCTCGCGTCCAGGCGGAGCGAGCCGGCCTGGACGACGAGGCCTCCGATCAGGTTGGGGTCGACGGTCCGGGTTGCGACGATCTTGCGCCCGGAGGCCTTCTCGATCTGCCCGACCACCTTCGCAGCCTCCTTGTCGGACAGCTCGACCGCCGTTTGAAGCTCGAGCTCGAGGATACGCTCCTGCCGCGCCAGCAAGCGGGTCCATTCTTCGTGGACCTGCTCGACCTCCGCGATGCGGCTCTTGTCCGCGAGCAGCCGGACGAAGTTGAGGAAGAGCTCGTCGGAGCCCTTGAGCAGCTCGTCCAGGGCGGCTTGCTTCGTCAGTACCTCGACCTGAGGGTTCTGGAGGAAGCGGCGCAGCTCGTCCGAGTCGCGGAGGGCTGCGGCGAATTCGTCGAACTGCTTCCGGACGGTGTCGAGGCGCTGCTTCTCCTCCGCCGCCTCGAGCAGCGCCTGGGCATATACACGGTGAACGACCGCCAAGGCCTAGTTCTCCGACACGAGGCGTTTGACGTCGAGCTCCTCGATCGTCCCGTCGATCAGACGCCGCTGGTCTTCGGCGTCGAGGGTCTTGCCTGTGACCTTCTCCGCCGCCAGGAGCGTCAGCTCGACGACGTCGCGGCGGATCTGCTCCAGGATGCGCCGGTTCTCCGCCTCGATCTCCTTCTGGTTCTTCTCGAGGCGTTCCCGCAGGTCCTCGTCAGCTCTCTTGCGAGCTTGGTCGAAGAGCGCCTGAGCCTGGCGGCGGGACTCGTCGAGGATCCGCTCGCGGTCGAGCTTCGCCTCTTCGCGCTCCTTCAGCGTGAGCTCGCGGAGCTGGCGCGACTCGTGGCGGGCCTTGTCCGCTTCGTCGAGTGCCTCGCGGATCCGGTCCCGGCGGGCGTCGATGATCGCCTGGATGCGTCCGAAGGCGAGTCGGCGCAGCAGGAAGAAGGTGATCCCAAAGGCGATCACCGTCCAGACCATGAGGCCCGGGACGACGGAGATGAGGTCGGCCAGGAACATCAGACCAGTACGTAGGCGAGCAGGCCGCCGAGGAGCGCGTAGAAGACGACGGCTTCGGTCAGCGCGAACCCGAGCCACTGGATGCCGGTGAGCTCGCCGCGCAGCTCGGGCTGGCGCGCGACGGCCTGGATCATCGAGCCGAAGATGTTGCCGATGCCGATGCCGGCGCCGACCGCGCCGAGGCCGACGCCGACACCAAAGGCGATCGCCTTGCCGAGATCGGCGAGCCCCGTGTCGGTGGTCTGTGCGAGAAGGATGTCCAACTGAGCCTCCTAGTGCTCGGGTTCGATGGCGCCGCCGATGTAGATGGCGGACAGGAGCGCGAAGACGAAGGCCTGGATCGTGACGACGATCGCAACCTCGAAGATGTAGACAGCCGTGGCCACGGGTACCGCGATCACGGCGATGGCATAGGACTCGAAGATGAAGATCAGGCCGATCATCACGAGGATGAGCATGTGGCCCGCGAGCATGTTGGCGAAGAGTCGCACGGAGAGTGAGATCAGGCGCATGAACTGCGAGATGACCTCGAGCGGGACGATTAGCCCGAGCAGAGGCTTCGGCGCCCCCTGAGGGACCCAGCTCTTGAAGTAGCGGATCGGGCCGTTGTAGCGGATTCCCTCTTCATGAGTCGCGAAAAAGGTGATCAGGGCGAGCGCGAGCGTGACGGAGAGGTTCGCGGTGGCCGCGTAGATGCCCCAGGTCGGGAGCTCGACGCCCGCGACATGGAAGTGCTCGTTCG
>DATHAG010000061.1:0-5725 GCA_035296825.1 Gaiellaceae bacterium
TCCCACGGTGTCCTGCGCGAGAACCAGGTTGTAGCCACCCGCGGCCGGCTGGAAGCGGACGAGGCCCGCCAGGGTCCGCGGCCAGAGTCGTCCGACGTCTTCACCGCGGAAGCGGATCGTGACCGGAGCCGACACGAGCCTCTCAGCGTCGGCGGCCGCACCGCCGGCCTCCGCCGTCGTGATCACCGGCGGCTTGCGATGGAGCGCAACGCGGACCGTCTCCGATCCCGAGAGGGCCGCGCGACGAAGTGCCGCAATCAGAACAGGTTCGTCAACGACCGCTCCGAAGCGGCCCGGGAAGACCACAGGAGTTAGATCTTGCATCTCGACCCTCGCCGAAACCGGGCGCTTGGTCAGTTCGCTCAGACGCTCCGCGAGAGCCTGACGGCCCGTCGGGAGCGTTCGCAAGACCGGGTCGACCTCCCTGTCGGCTGCGAACGGCAGTACGATCGAGGTCAGACGCGAGAGAAAGGATCCGCGCGCTTCCTCGTAGGCCGCGTTTTCAGTGGCGGCGATGTCGAGCTCGTAGAGCCGGCTCGGCCGCGTCGTGAACTCACTCGTGCCGACGACTACGGTTACCGGGCGATCGAGGTTTGCCCCGAGGGTCGCTACGATCTTTGCGCGGGCGTCCGCGCGGGAAAGACCGCCCACGTCGATGCCGGCCACCTTGACTCCCGGGAGGACTGCGCCGCGCAGCATCACCGCCCGGACAAGCACGAATACGCCGATTAGGGCGACCAGGGACGCCAGCGCGAGTACGAGAGCGATCCACCGGCTTCCCCAGTCCCGGGCCGCTCGCAGCCGTCCAGCATCAAGCTCTACCATGAGTGCGATCGTACCCCCCTGACCGGCTCTCTATCATCAGGCTCATGGCCAGGGGAAACTCGCTCCGGGACCTCCCGTCGGTTGACCGCCTGCTCGCCGACGATTCGATCGCTCCACTGGCGGCCCAGCACGGACGGCAGCTCGTCGTGACTGCGATCCGAAACGCCCTCGCTCACGCACGGGAAGATGTACAAGCCGGAGGAGGTGTAGGGAATCTGGTTCATCGTGTGCTTAACGAGCTGGAGACTCTGGAAGTTCCCAGGCTCCGGCGTTCGCTGAACGCGACCGGAGTCCTCGTCCACACGAATTTGGGTCGGGCGCCGCTCGCAGAGGAGGCGCTGGAGCGGGTCGTCGAAGTCGGCCGCGGCTATTCGAACCTCGAGTACGACCTCACCGCCGGTACCCGCGGCTCGCGACAGGACCACCTGGCGCCTCTGCTTCGCGACCTGACCGGCGCCGAGGCCGCCCTCGTGGTCAACAACAACGCGGCGGCGGTACTCCTCGCGCTGGCCGCACTCGCGGAGGGCCGCGAGGTGATCGTCTCACGCGGCGAGCTGATCGAGATCGGCGATGGGTTCCGAATCCCGGACGTCCTCATGCGCTCCGGCTCGAAGCTCGTCGAGGTCGGCACGACGAACCGCACGCGGATCGCCGACTACGAGCACGCGGTCGAGGAGTCGACAGCCGCGATCCTCCGGGTGCACCAGTCGAACTTCCGGATGGTCGGCTTCACGGCACAGCCGAGCCTCCGCGAGCTCTCGGCGCTCGCAGAGCGGCGCGGCCTCGTGCTGGTCGACGACCTTGGCTCGGGCCTCCTCGAAGAGCTCGAGGACGAGCCGAGCCCGCGCTCGAGCCTCGACGCTGGTGCACATCTCGTTTGTTTCTCGGGAGACAAGCTGCTCGGCGGACCGCAAGCGGGGATCGTGGTCGGCCGCGCCGACCTGGTCGAGCGCCTGCGGCATCATCCACTCCAGCGTGCGCTCCGACCGGACAAGCTCACGCTCGCCGCTCTCGAGGGAACGCTCGCCCTCTATCGCAGCGGTCGCCAAGACGCAATTCCCGTTCCTCGCATGCTCCGCGAGGACCTGAGTTGCGTACACGCTCGCGCGGAGCGGCTAGCTTCCTTGACCGGAGGCGCGATCGAGGCCACCGTCGCCCGCGTCGGTGGAGGAGCGCTGCCCGTGACAGAGCTCCCGAGTTTTGCGTGCGCTCTCGAGCCCGAGCTCGCCGAAGGCTTGCGGGGAGGCGACCTGCCCGTGATCGGCGTGGTCCGCGACGGCCGCCTCCTCCTCGATTGCCGAACGCTCACGGATGCGGAGGCAGAGGAGGCGGCGGAGGCGGTTCGCTCGTGCCGCGTACGGTAGGCACCGCCGGCCACATCGACCACGGCAAGACCTGGCTCGTTCGGGCGCTGACCGGGAAAGACACCGACCGGCTGCCCGAGGAGCAGGAGCGCGGCATCTCGATCGATCTCGGGTATGCCCCGCTCGACCTACCAGACGGGCGACGGCTCTCCCTGGTCGACGTGCCCGGCCACGAGCGCTTCGTGCGGAACATGGTCGCCGGCGCGACCGGAATCGACCTCTTCTTGCTGGTCGTCGACGCCGCCGAGGGAGCCCGGCCGCAAACACACGAGCACCTGGCGATCCTCAGATTTCTCGGGATCGAGCGGGGCGTCGTCGCGATCACGAAGGTCGATGGAGTCGACGAGGAGACACGCGAGCTCGCCGTCGAGGAGGGCCGCGAACTCGTTCCGGGCGCGCCGGTGGTAGCAACGAGCGCCCGGACCGGCGAGGGTCTCGACGAGCTTCGCGCAGCACTTGCTATCGAGGCCGAGGCTGCCGAGGAGCGAGCGGACTCGGCCTCCACCCGCCTCTTCATCGACCGTGTCTTCAGCCTTCACGGGATCGGTACGGTGGTGACGGGAACACTCTGGTCCGGGTCGATCGGGGAAGGCGACGTCCTCGTCGTCCAGCCGCGCGGCCTCGAGGCTCGGGTTCGGAGCGTGCAAGTGCACGACCGCGAGGTCGAGCGCGCCGGTGCCGGCCAGCGTGTCGCGGTCGCGCTCCCTGGACTCGAACGGGCACAGCTCCGGCGCGGGGATGCTCTGATCGAGCAGGGCGCTTTCCCGAGCAGCTACCGACTGGACGTCGTTTTGGACGAGCTGGAGGAGATCCCGGACGGGGCGCGCGTCCACGTGCATCACGGAACCTCCGAGCACTATTCGCGATTGCTCCGGGCCGGCGAGCGCTATGCCCAGCTCCGACTCGCCTCGCCCGTCGTCGCTGCGAGGGGCGACCACGTCGTCCTGCGTGACCGAACGACCCTGGGTGGCGCGGTCGTCCTCGATCCCGCCCCGCCCAGAAAGCTCTCGCCCGAGCGCCTGGAGCTGATTGAGCGAGGCGACATCGCCGCCACGGTCTACGCGCCGGTCCGGCTCGAGAGTCTCCGCCACCTCGCTCCCTCCGACCTCGATGCAGTCGAGCGAGCAGGTGAGTGGCTCTTTTCGCAGGCCTGGGTCGACGCCTTCGAGGCCGAGCTCCGCGCGCGCATCGCCATGGCCGATTCGCTGGACCCTGGCGTGCCTGTGCCCTCGGCGGCCTGGGCCGCTGAGGTCGTGCCCCGTCTGGGGCTCGAGCGGCGGGGAGCGAAGCTGTATCTCCCAGGCTCGGTCGGCTCGCTCGGAGACCGCACCGAGGCGGCCGCCCGGCTCGAAGCCGAGCTCGAGGCGGCCGGCTACACACCTCTACCCATCGACGACCGCGAGCTGGGCGCCTACCTCGAGCGGGAGGGACGCCTGGTGCGCGTGGGGGACGGCCTGGCCGTCGGAGCCGGGGCGCACGAGCAGGCGAGGCAGCTCCTTGTAGAGGAGTGCGAGCGGGAAGGGTCGATCACGCTCGCCCGCTTCCGCGATCTGCTGGGCACGGGACGGCGCCCGGCGCAGCTCCTCCTCGAGCGCTTTGACGCTGACGGCGTCACGCGGCGGGTCGGCGACGCTCGTGTGCTCAGGCGGCGAGCGTCCCGGAGCTGACCCGGACCTGGAAGACGCACGCGGGATTGGCGCGCAGCATGCAGCCGGTCTGCTCGATCTGCACCTCCTCGCCGTAGTGGCGAGCAGTCCCTTCGACGAGCCCTGCGAGCAGGGCACACAGGCGCCGGGGGGACGTGTACGTGATCGTGACGCCGTCGTTCCCGAGCGGCCGAACTTGAAGTTGCGGCGGGCTGGCATTTGGGATCGTCGCTCGCACGAGCTCGTGGATGACCGTCTCCACCGAGAGGAGGAACGCCCGCGTGCCCCCGGCAACTGCGAAGAAGGCCGGATAGAGGCGGGCGAACGTCTGCTGAGCCGTGAAGACCCCGACTTGGTGGACGAGCTCACCCTCCGGAGCCCCGATCACCTCCGAGGCCCGGGCGACGAGCGCGAGCAGCCGCTCGTCCTCGTAGGACTCGCTCAGGAGAAAGACGGGCTGGTCGGAGAGAATCTCGCCGGCGACCTCGGAGCCGTGGCGTGTGGCGACGTAGTCGACGAAGCTCGCGAAGATAACCCCGTGCACAGCGCTGGGATCGTAGTCGCGTCCCTAGAAAGAGTGAGGGAGCGGAACTCGCCGCAACGAGTCCGCCCCCAACTTCTTCCGAGGGAGCCCCCGCCGCATCGGGGCCCACCCTCAGAAGTCTGCCGCAAGCCTTACAACCCGCAGTATTGCTGATGCGCGCCGCTTCACTCCATGCCCCAGGAGGTGGTTCACCCCCGTGGTTCACTTTCACTGGAACGAGTGATATTGGCCCGCGCTGAAAGGCCGATCTATACGCCAGGCGGGGATCCGAGGGGATCTTGCCGGAAGCGAGATTGCTGGGGGGCCGCAGCCCAAGTAACTCGCGAGAGAGAGGCGGGTGAGTCGCACCGCCTCTCTCTTCTTTTAAGCCTCTTTCGCCGGCGCCAGATGAGGCAAGACCGGGTTCCGACCAGCGACACCGAGGCGGCCACGCCGCGGAGGCCCAGGCTGAAGCGAGCGCCGCCCGCCTACGCTCACACTGGGAGCCCGCTTCCCGAGGTTGAGCGTGACGCCCGGAAGAAGCTTTCGCCGCCGTTGGAACCGCCAGCCCACGCAGGCATTGTGTCCGCGGCGAGAGTCAGAAGCTAGGCTGGCTCCGGAGCGGCCCGGGCCCGGTGGCCCAGCCGGTCTTCAAAACCGGTGAGGCGGCGCAACCCGTCGCTGGGTAGGTTCGACTCCTGCGCCGCTCCGTTAGAGGCTTTGAGAGGACCGCTCGAGCTCGGTGTCGTCGATGGATCCCGAACTTGGTACCGGCTTTTGGTACCGGTCTTCCCCGAAGAGGCGCTGCTCGAGCAGGCCGGCCTCGGCCCGGAACGTCTCGCAGGCCAGGTCGATGTAGCCCTGCGTCGTCTTGAAGTTCGAGTGCCCCGCCCGCGCCATCAGCGCGGCCGGCGAGAGGCCCGCAGCGGCCGACCTTCCGAACATTGCGTGAAGGGCCGAGGTCGGTTTTTGACAATGGCCGCCCGCCGACCCGAGCCCAGTGAAACGCACGTTTCGTCCAAAGACGGTGGGAATCAGGTGAGCCGTGGGGAGACCTAGCAAGAAACCTGGCTGAACGGATCCGAGATGCTTCGTTCCTGGCAAGACGGCACGGGGGGTTGCTCGCGGGCCCGCTCGTCGCTCGCGAAGATCTACGCCAGATCCAGGAGGCATATCAAGCGGCTATCCCGAGCGGGAGCGGCGTGCGCTTGCGCTCGATTTCCAGGAGCAGGCGACGCGTGAGAAGATGCCGGCACTCGGCGACCGTTCGAGCGTAGACCCCGCGCTTGCGGTCGCCGACTTCTTTCCCGCGAACCTGATCCACTGCAAGGGGCCGTCGACCGGTCGGCCGTTCGTCCTCGAGGACT
>DATHAG010000062.1:0-3065 GCA_035296825.1 Gaiellaceae bacterium
GAGGATCCGGTAGACGCTCCACGCGAACCCGAGCACGAGCAGCGTAGAGACGGCAATCCCATAGACGTAGGCGAGAACCGGTCCGATGTACGTGGTGTCCTTGGCGAGCTCGACACCGAACGAGCTGACGATGAGGGCCACGAAGAGCACCACGAGCGCCGTGGCGGTCAGAAGCAAGACGAGGAGCTTCTGGTGGATGAAGGAGCGGTTCGGGAGCCCGTAGACGATGTTGAACGTCGACTCGAGCACGCTGAAAAACCCGAGTGCGCTCCAGAGCAGTGCGACTGCTCCGATGATGCCCACGGTGCTGGCGCTCTCTTGGATCGAATCGACGACGGAGAGGAGACGGTCGACCGAGCTCTGGGGGAAAGCGCGCTGGAGCTGCTCGATCAGGTAGCTCGACTCGTTCTGCTCGCCGGTCAGCGCGACGAGCGAGAGCGCGAGGAAGAGCAGGGGGACGAACGCGAGGAGCGCGAAGTACGCGACCATTGCGGCGAGATGCGTTCCACGGTCCCGCAGGAACTTCCCCAGGATGGCCGAGACGGCGCGCATCGCCCGAGTCTAGGAGCGATAGAGGCTGTGGTAGGTTGGCCACATGGACGCCGCACAGGCGCTCGCGGACCTGACCGAGATCTCGACCCAGATCCAGGCGGCGCTGATTGCGGACGAGAAGGGCGCGGTGATCGCGTCCACTTTCGCCGACGATGCGACCGCCAGCCAGGCGGCACGGTCTGCGCTCGACCTCTTCGCCGCCGCCGAGGACGCCGGTCGAGACGGGACCGTCAGCCTGACGCAGATCCTGGCCGCGACGCACGCGGGTTCGGTCTTCGTGGTGCGGGGAGACGACCGGATCGCCACAGCGGTAACGGGTCCCGAGCCGACGGTGGGCCTCGTCTTTTACGATCTGAAGACCTGTCTGCGCCTTTCTGCTGCCGAGCAGCCAGAGAACCCTCCGAAGTCCAAGCGCTCCACCCGAAGTGAGAAGGCCGACGAGAAGAGCGTCGATGAGTAGGACCCTCCGGTGGGGCGTCGTCGCTCTTGGGTCGGCTGCCGGTCTCGCGCTCTGGCGACGGTCCTCCGGCAAGGGCCGCGAGCGGATCGAGCTCTACTTCTCGGACGGCTCGATGGTGTCGTTCCCGGAGGACTCGACCGAGGCGGCGCGGCTCATCCCGCTCGCGCGCCAGGTCCTCACCAGCGCACGCGGGTGACCGACGCGGAGCTCGCGCAGCGAATCCGCGAGCGCGCGTACCTCGAGGGTGACTTCGTTCTCCGCTCGGGCCGCCGCTCCCGCTACTACCTGGACAAGTACCGGTTCGAGACCGACCCCGAGCTCTTGCGGGAGCTCGGCGAGCGGATCGCAGCTTTCGCCACCGCGAGCTCCGAACGGCCGGACCGGTTGGCGGGCCCCGAGCTCGGAGCCGTCGCGCTCGCTGCCTCGGCCTCGCTCGCATCCGGGCTTCCCTTCCTGATCGTCCGAAACGGGGCGAAGGGTTACGGGACCGACCGTGTGCTCGAGGGTGTCTTCGAGCCGGGCGAGCGGGTCTGCCTCGTCGAGGACGTCGTGACGACCGGGGGCGCCGCGGTCAAGGCGGTGGAGGAGCTTCGGGCGGCCGGCCTGGAGTGCCGAACGGCGGTCTGTGTGGTGGATCGAGACGAGGGGGGAGTGGACGCTCTCGCCCGTCAGGCCGTCCGGATGACACCGCTCTTTCGCGCCAGTGAGATCGCTGCGGCGGAAAAAGGCCCGTAAACCCGCATCATTGCGTGGAATCGCGGCCCCTGTTAGTCTGGTGCCGCTTCACCACGGACCCAAGACGGAGGAGGAGAGCGCAGTGACGAAATCCGAGTTTGTCGAGAAGGTGGCCTCCAAGGCCGACCTTTCGAAGCGCGATGCCGCCAAGGCGGTAGATGCCTTCCTCGACTCGGTTCAGGAGACCCTCGTGAGCGGTGAGGCAGTGTCGTTCACCGGCTTCGGCAAGTTCTCGCCGCAGCGGCGAAACGAGCGCCAGGGTGTGAATCCCCGCACGGGCGAGAAGGTCACGATCCAGGCAGCAACGGTCCCGAAGTTCTCAGCAGGCAGTGGGCTGAAGAGCGCCCTTCGCAACACCTAGACAGGCTCGACCCTCCAACGTTTCGAAGAGGGCCGCCGCGAGGCGGCCCTCTGCTTTTCACGGTGAGAGGTGCACGGAACCGTCGTCGTCGAGCATCCAGCGTGGGTTGTGCGCGATCTCCCACGGGTGGCCGTCCGGATCGGTGAAGGCGCCCGAGTAGCCGCCCCAGAATGTCGCCCCCGGCCTTCGAGTCACAGTCCCCCCGGCAGCCTCGGCCTCGGCGACGACAGCATCGACCTCTGCGGGGGAGCGCACGTTGTGAGCGAGCGTGATCCCGCCCCAGCCGCCCGTGTCATCGACGCCCGAGTCGGCGGCAAGGGCCTCGCGGTCCCAGAGGGACACGACCATACCTCCGGCCTGGAAGAAGGCGACGTCGTCGTCTGGCGCCGCCCGGGTCGACCAGCCGAGCGCCTCGTAGAACGCCCGGGCGCGGGCCAGGTCATCCACACCGAGGGTCACCACACTGACTCGCTGCTCCATGCAGGAAAGCCTGCCATGAAGATGCCCGGGGTTGAAGGCGAACGTATGTTCGTCTAACATCGGAGGATGCAGCTCAGGCTCGATGCCGCCGACAGGCTCGTAGAGCTGGTCGAGGAACAGGGTGGAGTCCTCCCGGTCGAGGAGGCTGCGCAGTCGCTCTTCGCCCTCGCGCGCGCACCGGCGGGGCTGGCGCGCGATCTCCTTGCGGACGTCGTCGCCGCGGACTCGCGCCTCGACTGGAGGAGCGGCCGCTCGGTCGCGCTGGCCGGCTCGCAGCTCTCGTCGCTCCCGCTCGAGGCGGCCACGTACGTAGTCGTCGACCTCGAGACAACGGGTCTTGGCCCTGGTCGTGCCCGCATCTGCGAGATCGGCGCCGTGCGCGTCCGCGGCCTCGAGCTCGCGGCGGCGTTCGAGACCCTCGTCGATCCGGCCGTGGCCCTGCCGGCGGGCATCGCGGCGCTGACAGGCCTCTCCGAC
>DATHAG010000063.1:0-3675 GCA_035296825.1 Gaiellaceae bacterium
CCGGTGCCGCTGGTCGTCACCGTCGCCGGCGGCTCGCTCCGTGAGAGCGGTTCGCTCTCGGATCTCGTGCCGACCTGCCTCGACCTGCTCGGAATCCCAGCTCCGGACGCAATGGCAGGACGGAGCCTGCTCGTCGGCTGAAGCTCGGCTTATACTTCCATTACGTGTCGCTCGAGCAGCCCGATCTCGCAATCCTCAGGAAGGCGCAAGCGGGTGACGAGCGAGCCTTCTCGATCATCCACCGGGCCTACGAGGTTCCGATCTACAACTACGTGCTCCGGATGGTCGGAGACCGGGCGCTCGCCGAGGACCTCACCCAGGACATCTTCCTCAGGATCTACCAGGGGCTGGCCGGGTTCTCGCTGCGCTGCCGCTTCACGACCTGGCTTTTCCAGGTCGCCAAGAACCGGGTCCTCGACGAGCTACGCGCCCGCGAGCGCAAGCCGCAGTCCGCGGTGACGCTCGACGACATGCCGCAGCTCGACGTGGTCGACCAGCCGTTCGAGCGCATCGAGGCGATCGACGCCGTCTGGCGCGCGGTCGCGAAGCTGAATCCCGACCTGAAGATGGCGCTCCTGCTCCGGGACGTGGTCGGCCTCTCGTACACCGAGATCGGGGACTCGCTCGAGATCACGCTCTCGACGGTGAAGTGGCGGATCTACAAGGCGCGGGAGGAAGTTCAGGTCGCCCTGGCCCGCGAGGGCATCAGCGAATACTCCGACAGCCAGGAGCAAGCCCGGCTCTAGTCGCTGCGCGGCTCGGAACATTTCGGGCTCGGGGACGGTCAAAGAGGGCATGCGGAAGCTGGCTCTCGCGGTCCCGGCAGGTCTCGTCGTCCTCGTCCTCGGCGCGTGCGGCGCCGGGGGCCCGGGCGACTCGGAGGTCGCCACACCTCCTGCGTCGACTCCCGCTCCCGCCGCGGAACGGGTATACGAGGCCGACACGCTCGTGCTCGAGCGGCGTGGCGGTCTTGGTCACCCGAGGCACGGTCCCATGCTGTGCCTCGGTGGGGTGCTCCTCTCGTATCCGCCACAGTGCGGCGACGTGCCGATTGCGAACTGGGACTGGGGCGCGGTCGCGGGGGAGGAGACCGCGAGTGGAGCGTCCTGGGGCCAGTACCACGTTGTCGGTACGTACGACGGGGAAATCTTCGCCGTGACCGACGTGGGGCCACATAGGGACGATTCACCGCAGTTCGGGAGCGAGGTCGACTTCTCGAGCCCGTGTCCGGAGCCGGCCGGCGGATGGGTCCTGCCCGACCCGAAGCAGGCGACGCAGCAGGAGGCAAGCGGCGCAAGCGGGTACGCCGAGTCTCAGCCGGACATCGTCAACTCGTGGGTGACGCACTTGGACCCGGCCAACCCTGGTGAAACCAGGCTCGACGAGTTCGACCCGGTCATCTTCAACGCCGTCTTCGCAGGTGACGTCGAGCGCCACGAAGCGGAGATCCGAAAGCGTTGGCCAGGGCCACTGTGCGTCATCGAGGGCGAGGGCCCGACCAAGAAGAAGCTGAGCAGGATCCGCGCCGACGTCGAGGCATATGTGACCGGGGAGCTGGGCCTTCAGATGCTGGGGTCGAGCACAGGCGTAGTCGAGCCGGTGATCGAGATCGGCGTCGTGATCGATCCCGAAGGAACAGGGCAGGCGGCCCTCGACGCTCGCTGGCCCGGAATCGTGCGTCTCTTCCCCGCGCTCCGCCCGGCTGGCTAGCTATACGCCATGCTCGAGACGAGCAGCCAGCGTCTCCGGCAGGCCGCGCTCACGAATCTCCTCCTGCGTGCGTTCGACTGGATACGCGACACGGTTGAAGGTAGCCCGGCCGGCGTCCAGGTCAAGCGCAAGCCAGGCGGCGCGTGGGTCCCCGTCCCTCGGCTGGCCGACCGATCCGGGGTTCAGAAGCCAGCGTCGGCCATCGAGGTCGACCTCCGTTCCGGCCGGCGCGTGGTCGCCCTCTGCCCGCTCGCCCTCGAGGCTGAGCGCGAGCGGAACGTGGCTGTGCCCGACCAGGACGAGGGGCGCCTCGGTGGCTTCGAGCGCGGCCAGCGCGACGGCGGGGGAAAGCACGTACTCCCACACCGGGTCCCGCGGGCTCGCGTGGTACAGCTCGGCGCCGGGGCGCGTGGCAGAGGGGCTGAGCGAGGCCAGGAAAGTCGCTGTCTCCGGCTCGAGCACGCTGCTCGTCCAGCGGGCCGAGAGCGCTGCCTCCGGTTGGAAGAGGTCGAGATCGAGCTCGCCGAGCGCGGCCAGATCGTGATTCCCGACGAGCGCCACGTCCAGCCGCTTGGCGACCCGGGCGTGGCACCGGTTGGGACGCGGCCCGTACCCTACTAGGTCACCGAGGAACCAGAGCTCGTCGAACGGCTCGGCGTCGGTCGCCTCGAGCACGGCGTCGAGGGCGTGGAGATTTCCGTGAATGTCAGAGAGGACGGCGACGCGCACCAGAGGCGCGCAACCTTAGCGAAGGTCTTTGCGGCCGCCCTAGTGCTCGTCGCGTGGATCGCGGCGGGAGCCCTGCTGTGGCGGACGACGGTGCCGCCCCTCGACCTCCCGAGGCTGGACCCGAAGGCTTTCTTCGGAGCTGCTCAGCTCGAGGAAATCGACGAGTACCGGCGCGTCACCAGGGGGCTCTTGCTGGCTTCGCTGGCGTTGGAGATCGCCGTCGTTGGCCTCTTTGTGGCGTTTGCCGGCTTCCTCGCGGTCAGGCTGCGCCGGATCGCTCGGGGAGCTGTGCGGACCGGGGTTGGAATCGGGCTCGCCGCGGTGCTTGCGGTCTGGCTGACCGGGCTGCCTCTCTCCGCGGTGAGTCACTGGTGGGCGCGCCGCCATGACCTGTCCCGCCAGGGGTACGGGGGCTGGCTCGCCGACCAGGCCACACAACTCGGAATCCGCGCCGTCCTCGTTGCCCTCGCGGTAGCGGGCGCGATGCTGCTCGCGCAGCGCCTTGGGCCCCGGTGGTGGCTGGCCGGCGCACCCGCCTTCATCGGTCTCGCAGTGCTCTTCGTCGTGATTCAGCCGCTCGTCGTCCAGCCGCTCACGAACCGCTTCCAGCCACTGCAGGATCGCGGCCTGGCGCGGGACATCGAGCTTCTCGCGGCCCGGGAGGGCGTCGACATCGACCGCGTGGACGTCGCCGACGCCAGCCGCCGCACGACGACGGCGAACGCGTACGTTGCCGGGATCGGGCCGACGCGGCGCGTCGTCCTCTACGACACGATTCTCGACGGCCGGTTTCCGCGGCGCGAGCTGCTCGCGGTCGCGGCCCACGAGCTTGCCCATGTCGGGCGCAGGCATCTCTGGAAGGGCCTCGGGTGGCTGGCGCTCCTCGCAGTGCCGGGCGTAGCGTTACTGGCCCGCGTGACCGAGCGGAGGGGAGGGCTCCGCGACCCGGCTGTCGTTCCGCTCGGCCTGCTTATCGCGCTCATCTTCTACCTCGGGACGCTGCCCCTCCAGAACCTCGTCTCGCGCCGCTACGAGGCGGAGGCGGACTGGCTCGCGCTTCAGGCGACCCGCGACCCGCAGAGCGCGATCGGCCTCGAGCGGCGCTTCGTCACGACGTCCCTGGCGGACCCGACCCCTCCCCGCTGGGTCACGCTCTGGTTCGGAACGCATCCGCCGCCGCTCGAGCGGATCGCGATGGCACGAGCGTTCAGCGCCCGGACTCGGGAAGGTTCCTGA
>DATHAG010000064.1:0-22073 GCA_035296825.1 Gaiellaceae bacterium
TCGACCCGGGCGGCGAGGCGCGCCTGGGCGCGCTCCGCGACTCCACGGTCCGCGACGCCGGGCCCGCGGGGCCGCAGGGATTCGTGCCGACCGAGGAGAAGTGGGCAGCCATAGAGGGTGCCTCCGGACCCGAGCACGCGCTCGACGACATGCGCCTGCTCCCCCCGGTGCTCCCCGCCACGATCGCGGCGATCGGCTTGAACTACCGCTCGCACGCCGAGGAATCGGGGCTCCCGATTCCCGACGCTCCCGTCCTCTTCGCCAAGCTACCGAGCGCCCTGATCGGCCCCAATGGAGACATGGTGATCCCGGCTGGGCGCGACAGGGTCGACTGGGAGGCCGAGCTCGTACTCGCGATCGGCACCCGCGGTAGGAACATCCCGGCGGAGGAAGCATGGTCCCACGTGGCGGGAGTCATGTGCGGGCAGGACATCTCGGACCGCGCTGAGCAATTTCGGGCGGTGCGACAGTTCACGATGGCGAAGTCCCGGGACAGCTACGCACCGACGGGCCCTGTGCTCGTCACGCCCGATGAGCTGCTCAACCGCGACGACGTCGCGGTGCGGTGCTCGGTCGACGGCGAGGAGGTCCAGAGTGGCAGGACGAGCGACCTCATCTTCCCGGTGCCGGACCTGATCGCGTTCATCTCTTCGTGGTGCACACTCGAGCCGGGAGATCTCATCTACACGGGCACGCCGTCCGGTGTCGGAGACAGCCGCGAGCCTCCGCGCTACCTGTTGCCGGGCAACCTGGTCGAGACTGAGATCGAGGGCATCGGCATGCTGCGGAACACCTGCGTCTCCGGCTAGCCAGGAAGGCGTCTTGCGCAGAATCCTGGTCGTTTTCGCCCACCCGAAGCGGGATTCGTTCACCGGTCGGATTCTGGACAGCTTCGTGGCAGGGCTCCGAGGAGGCCGGCCACGTGGCCGAGATCGCCGATCTCTACGGCGAGGGCTTCCAGCCTCTCCTGGTTCCCGAGGACTATGCACAGTGGGAGGATCGCCCATGCCGGCGGACCTGCTCCGGGAGCAAGCGAGGGTCGAGCGCGACCCCGAGGGCAGCCTGCACGAGACCGGCCGGTCTGCATTCGGAAACGGCGCTGCGCCGGACGCCGCAGATCCGCGGGTAGGCGGCTCTTCCATCAGTTGACGCCTCGGAGGAGGCGCGCCGCGACTCCTCGAATCGTGGCGGTGCCGTACCGATGGCTCGGGTTGAACTCCGTCAGGATCGCGAGCGAGATCCGCGTCTCGCCCTTCTCCAGCAGGGCGACCTGGTGCGTGACTCGCCCCGTTCCTGAGCCCCACCCGCCCTTGAAGAAGATCCGGTAGCCGTCCGGTACGACCGGCGGGATCCCCCAGCGTTGCGGCGGAATCACGTGCGCGAGCAGGAAGCGCGCATAGCCCCGGTGCCGTTCTGGGACGTAGCCGTCGATTCGCCGAAAGAATCGGGCCTGGTCGCGGGCGATGATCTCGGAATGGCCCCAGATCGGGAGATGAAGAACGAAGTGCTCCATCCGAGCGCGGCTCGCTACCCGATAGACGCCCGAGCCTCCAACGAGGCCGAGCACGCGGCTCGCAGTGTCGTTGTCGGAACGGCGGATCATCGGCCCGAGGAGCGCCCGGTCCGCGTCCTGGAGCTCACGGTTTCGGACGGAGGCGCGGTTCAGGTAGGCGACCAGGAGCATCGCCTTCAGGACGCTGGCAGAGGGCACCGCGCGACGCGTGCGGTAGCCGCGAACCCGCCCCGCCTCGTCCGTGACCGCGAAGGAGACGGAACCCGCCCGGCTCTGTGCGTACTCGGCGGCGACTGCGACGCGTTCCGGCCACGTCGTGGCGGCGGTTGCTGGAACGGCCAGCGCCGCCGAAGCGACCAAAAGAGCGGCAAGGGCCCGTACGGTCAGTCGAGCGCCTGCCCGAGCGCCTGCAGCTGGCCGCGTTCGATCTCGATCGCCTCAGCGTCAAACCGGAAGTACGTTCTCGGCGGCAGCGTTCCCCAGACATTGGACGAGTGCGGAGTGTCTTCCCAGTCGCGTGGGGTGTGGCCGGCGCGAAGCTGCTCCATGTCCGCGTAGAGCTCGACGATCAGCTTCTCCTCGGGAATCCGGATGTAGGCGAAGAGACTCGCTGCGACACCGTGACGGCCGGGACCCCAGATCACCCAGCGCCCGTGCTGGGCCAGGTGGTCGAGTGCCATCCGCATCTCGCCGAAGTCGACCAGCTCCAGAGCGAAGTGGTGGAAGTGCGCCGTCTCCCTCTGGAGCATCGCGTGCACGTGGTGGTCGGCGTTCAGGTGCAGCCAGATGCCCTCGTCGCCGAGCCGGTCCGTGAGACGGAAACCCAGCTCGTCCATGTAGAAGGACGAGAGCCTCTGGACGTCCTCGCTGACGACGTTGACGTGCCCGAGCTTCCGCGGCCGATAGCCCGGCAGCTCCGACGTGAGGCGCGCGAGATCGGGGAACTCACTCTCGCGGGGCGTCCACTCGACGATCTCGACCCCGTGCCCGTCGGGATCCTTCAGGTAGAGCGAGCTGGAGCGGCCACCCGGGCGCTCGAGCTCCTGGCCGGCGATCCCCACATCCGCCGCCTTGACACCAGGACGAAGCTCCCAGCCCGCGTGGTCGAATCCCGCCGCATCGGCCTGGACGAGCTCCAGCGAGTAGTCCTCGAAGGCGCAGCGAAGGTAGACGCGATCCGGATGCTGCTCGCGGACCGTGAACCCGAACTGCCGCGACCAGCGCGACGTCGCCTCATCCAGGTCGCTGACGCGGAGGCCGACGTGGTGGATCCCAACGAGATCGCGCATCAGCCCAGCCTTCCCATGCCCGGCAGCGTTCTATAGCCGCCCTGGAAGAAGACGAGTGGGTTACCACCGTTCACGTCCGCCTCACAATGCTCGACGCTCCCGAGCACGATGTCGTGGTCGCCGGCGGGGACGACCTCGTGCACGCGGCAGGTCACGTACGCAAGGCACTCGGGCAGCATCGGAATGCCGTTCGGGCCCTCCTGCACATCGAGACCGTCGAAGTGATCCTGGCCCGCCTTCGCGAAGCGGCGGGACATCTCCTCCTGGTGCTCCCCCAGAATGTTGACGGCGAAGTGGCCTGCGTTCTGAATCGCGAGCGCGGTTCGCGCCTCGCGCATGAGGCAGACGAGCAGCATCACGGGCTCCAGCGAAACCGATGTGACCGAGTTGGCCGTCATCCCGTGCCGGACGCCTTCGTGCACCGTCGTGATAACGCTCACGCCCGTGGGGAAATGCCCCATGACATGCCTGAACTCGATCGCGTCGACGTCCACGACAGCGTTCAATCGCGCAGAAACTGCTCAACGAGCTCGGAGGGGTGCTTCTTGTCGGCGAGCAGATAGGCCAGCGCCGTCATCCGGAAGGAGTCCGAGAGGTAGAAGCGCTCGTAGAGCTCGCCGCGGCCTCCCAGTGAGGAGCCGACGAAGTCCCAGGCGAGGCGGAAGGCTCGCACCCGCTTCTCCGCACCGGCGTTCCGTCCCTGGAAGTACTTGTCGAGGTAAGGGCGGATCTCCTCGCTCTCGAAGTCGGCCTTCGAGGGCGCTGCCATGAACCCGCCGCCGCCGATTAGCTGGATGAGCTCCATCGTGCGCGGCACCCACTTCGGCATCAAGCCCCTAAGCGCCACGAACGAGCGCTCGTCCGGGACCCAGTCGGCTACCCCCTCGGCCTGGAAGGACCCGGCTTCGGCAGCGATCACGCCCGCACGCGTCATCTCCTCCATCGACCAGATTTCTCCGAGCTTCTCCTGCACGTGGTCGAAAGCGTTCACGCCGGTCAGGTCGGCGAGGGTGTGGGCCAGCCCGAAGGAGAACTCGAGCTTCGACCAGGCCCGCGTCATGGCCTGGTGGATGATGTGCGCCCGCCAGTGCGAGTCCGTGATGACCTCGCTGTGAAGCTTCGCGTCGCCGTCCAGGAAGATCCGATCGCGCGGGACCTCCACGTCGTCGAAGATGACGACCGCGTCCATCTCGTCGAAACGCGTCGAGAGCGGATAGTCCCAGGGATCGCGCTGCACCGAGAACGAGTCCCGGCAGATGAACTTGAGGCCCGGAGTCGACATGGGGATGGAGAAGCAGATCGCGTACTTGGCGTCCTGGAGGCGGAGATCCGAGCCGGGATAGACGGCAAGCTCGTCAGCGAAGGGCGCCAGCGTGGCCAGCATGCGCGCGCCGCGGACGAGGATCCCGTTCTCCGTGTCTTCCACCTTGTGGAGCGAGACCTCCCCGGCCGCCTGCTCGGCCTCAGCCACCGAGCGGTCGACCTGCGGGTTGATGAGCGTGTGCGTCAGCGAAAGGTCGTTGTCCCGCATGAACTTCTGGAACTCGACGATGTTCCGCGCGCCCTCCTCGTTGCCGGCGCGCGCCCAGACATCGGCACGGGCGGCGAAGCAGGCGAACGTGTAGTTCAGGTAGTCGGGCGTTCGCCCCATCATCCCCACAGTCGCATCCGCGATCCGTTTCGACGCGACGCGGCGGCGCTCGAGATCCTCACGCGCTTTGGGCTGGATGTGGGTCACGTTGACGGGCTGCCCCGTGTCCGGCGAGTCCATGAGGAAGGTCTCCGGCTCCTGGTGCTGCAGGTCGAAGAGACGCGCCAGCGAATGCGCCGCGCCCTCGAGCTTGGGATGAGCCGAAGGGTCGGTGACCTTCTCCCCCTCCAGCCAGACCTCTCGCTCGTCACTTCGGAGCCCCTCGAGATACTGCTCCCCGGTTCGCGCGCCTGTGGTCTTGCCGGTGTCGATCGCCATCGTGTTAGAGCCTCCTGGCCACGGTCTTCACGTCTGCATAGAAGTCGAAGCTGTGCTCGCCGCCCTCGCGGCCGACGCCCGAGTGCTTCGCGCCACCGAAAGGCGCGGAGAGGTCACGGACGTAGAAGCAATTCACCCAGGTGGTCCCGGCGACGAGCCGCTCTCCCAGCCGGTCTATCCGGGCCGCGTCCTCGGTGAAGAGGGTGGCGGCGAGCCCGAACTCGGTGCCGTTCGCAAGCTCGACCGCCTCGTCTTCCCCACCGAAGGTCTGGAGCGTCAGCACCGGGCCGAAGACCTCCTGCTGGACAACCTCCATGTCCTGGCGGACATCGGTGAAAAGGGTCGGCTCGTAGTAGAGCCCGCCGAGGTCCGGTGACACCCGCGCCCCGATGACCGGCGTCGCACCGCCGGCGATCGCCCGCTGGACGACGCCGTCGACTCGGTCCAGGTGCTCGCGGGTAATGAGCGGTCCAATATCGGTGTCTGGCTCGCGTGGGTCGCCAAGCTTGCGGCGAGACACTCCCTCGAGGAAGCGCTCGGTGAACTCGTCGGCGACCGACTGCTCGACGAGAAGGCGCGTCCCGGCGAGGCAGATCTGGCCCGCGTGGTCGTACTGGTAGGTCGCCTTCTCGACAGCTGCTTCGAGATCTGCGTCGGCGAAGACGAGGAACGGCGACTTGCCGCCCAGCTCGAACGAGACAGGGACGATGTTCTCGGCGGCTGCCTTCCCGATCAGCCGCGCGGTATCCACCGACCCTGTGAAGGAGATGCGGCTGACGCCGGGATGGGCGACGAGTGCAGCGCCTGCCTCCTCTCCGATCCCTTGGACAATGTTCAGGACGCCCGGCGGTAATTCCGCTTCCGCCGCGAAGTCGGCGAGGAGCGAGCACGTGAGAGGCGCCCACTCGGGCGGCTTCAGGACTGCGGTGCAACCGGCCGCGAGCGCCGGGCCGACCTTCCAGGTCGAGAGCATGAAAGGCGCGTTCCAGGGTGTGATCAGAGCTGCGACACCAGACGGGTCGTGGCGGACGCGGTTCTCGACCCCGTTTGCCTTCCACGTGCGCCCCTCCAATTCGAGCGCCAGCTGGGCGAAGAAGCGAACGTTCAAGGCGCCGCGTTTCATGACCCGGAGCCGCGAGGCCTCCAGAAGCGAGCCGTTGTCGAGCGTCTCGACAGCGGCCAGCGTCTCGACGTTCTCCTCGATCAGGTCAGCAAGCCGAAAGAGGTGCTCGGCCCGACCTGAAGGGCCGAGAGCGGCCCAGGCGGGGAACGCCTCGCGCGCCGCCTCAACGGCCGCTTCCACTTCGGCGCGACCACCCCGGGCAACGTCGGCGAGAGCACTCTCGTCAATCGGCGAGAGGTCAACGAACGTCTCCGCCGAGCCAACCCGCTCACCGCCGATGAAGTGGTCGGGGGAGACCTCGACGCCGGCGACGGTGGCGGTGGCGGTACTCACATCCCCACCCGGGTGGGGAATGGCCGACCCGCCACCCGCTTCGAGCGTACGTCTGCCGAGCTCACTTATGTGTGACGATCCGAGCCGATTTCGCACCAAAGCTGAGTGTGGTTCACGCGGTCTCCTCCGGAACGGCGAGGGCGACGTGGCGGGCATTCGGGGAGTCCTCCGGCTGGGCCCCGATTGGCGCAAGGTCATCCTTCGCCTCCACGATGCGGTTCGAGAGTCGACCGATCCCTTCCACCTCGACCTGGACGACGTCGCCGGGCTCGACCGGACGGGAGTTTGCCGGCGTACCGGTCAGCAGGATGTCGCCCGCCTCGAGCGTCATCACCCGGGAGAGATCCGCAAGCAGGTAGGCGAACGAGAAGAGCAGCCCGCTGGTGTTTCCCTCCTGCACCACCTCGCCGTTCACGAGCGTCCTGAGGGTGATGTCGTTCGGGTCGAGATCGCTTGCGTCGACGAGCTCGGGGCCGATCGGGCAGAAGCCGTCCTGCCCCTTGACGCGGAGCATCGAGCCACGGTCGACGTGCCGAAAGTCATGCACACCGAAGTCGTTCGCCACCGAATACGCGCCAACGTAATCGAGGGCCTCGCCCTCAGCCACGCGCTTAGCTCGCCGCCCCACGATCAGCGCCACTTCGCCCTCGTAGTTGAGATAACGGCATCCACGTGGCCGAACGACCTCGTCTCCATGGCGCGCCAGCGTGTTGAGCGGCTTCAGAAAGTACGAGGGATGCTCCGGCGTCTTCGCGGCGTACTCCTCGACGCGGCTCGCGTAGTTCAGATGCACAGCGACGATCTTCGTCGGCTGCAGCTCGACCGGACGCTTCACTCGACGCGCCTCCCGCCGTCGACCGTGTACCCGAAGCTGAACCAGAAACCCTTCCCGACCTCCATCGGCGCGAGGAGCAACAGCTCATCGGCCGGGGACTCAAAGAACCGGAGCGTGGCGTCGCCTTCCCAGATCGTCGAGATCTCGCGGTCGTCCCCACCTGCCCACACGTGTTCGTCGAGAGGCTGTCCGCCCTTCTCCCACTCCGGGAAATAACGAGTGTTGAGAAGCGGCGGCGAATTGACTGTCGGACCTTCGGCCGACTCTCCGCTGAGTGTCACGGTCGCCTCTGCGAGACGCCTGTCCGCCGCGGCGAGTGTCGCACCGAAGCGACCGCCGGGGGCGAGACGGGGTCCCGCCTTGCCGACCGTGACCGCCTTCGTCATCCAGATCGAGCCCGGCTTCTTCGGAAAGCCTTGAATCAAGCCGCGTACGAGCGGCATACCCTGGTCGACCCACATGAAGGGGCACCGCGTCACCGCTTCACCTTGATGCTCGGCGGCAAGCACGACGAAGAATTCCTTGTACTGGGCGCGCACCGGGTCGAGGAGCTCCTCGAACGAGTCTGAGCACGACTGCCAGTCGACGAAAATCGCGGCGGCGCTGCCGATATCCGGCCCTGGGTCGAGCTCCGGCGGCAGAAGCGCTCGCGCCGCCTCTGGGTCGGCGCGGTACTCCACGATCAGGAAGTCGCCCGAGTAGTGCCAGGGAGGTGCTGGTACCAGGGAGGAACGCCCCGTCTCCGTCCTCGGAAGCGAATATCCCTCGAGCTTCGCCTTGGCTGGCTGCTCCACGCTCATCGAGCCCTCCTCCAACCGTCGTGTTCACGGAGCCTACCCTTCGCAACCCGCCGAGAACTTGGATACAGTATCCGAAATGCGTTTGGCCGGCCAGGTCGCTCTCGTGACCGGCGGCGGTACCGGCATCGGTGCCGCGGTCGTCCGGCGGTTCGTTGCTGAAGGAGCATCCGTGGTGGCAACCGGACGCCGAGCCGAGCCGCTTCAAGCACTAGCCGACGAGACTGGAGCGGTCGCCGTTCGCGGTGACGTCGCGGACGAGGCTCAGGTCAAGCAGGCGGTCGGGACGGCCGTCGAGCGCTTCGGCGGCCTCAACATCGTCGTCAACAACGCTGGGCTCGGCTGGGCGAGCTGGCAGCAGACGCTGGACGCGAACCTGACAGGGGCAAAGCTCGTCTGTAGCGAGGCGCTGCCGCATCTCGTCGAGCGCAGCGGCTCCATCGTCAACGTCGCTTCGGTCTCGGGATACGTGGCGAGTGCCGGCAGCCCTGCGTACTCCGTGAGCAAGGCGGGGCTCATCATGCTGACCCGTTCGCTCGCGCTGAACTACGGGCCACGCGGGGTCCGGGTAAATGCAATCTGCCCCGGCTGGGTCCGGACGCCGATGGGCGACGCCTCGATGGATGAGATCGCCGAGCAGGAGGGCGTCGATCGAGAAGGCGCGTACGAACTGACCACCCGGTTCGTGCCGCTTCGTCGTGCGGGTGACCCGGGCGAGATCGCCGCCGCTTGCCTGTTCCTTGCTTCGAACGAAGCCTCGTTCATCACGGGTGCAAGCCTCGTAATTGACGGAGGCGCGACGGTCGTGGACATCACCATGGCGCCGTTCGAGACATGACTTCGGTCGCACCGATCAACACCGACAGCCTTGCCGACCGCGTCTACAGTCGCGTACGGGCCCTGATTCTGAGCGGCGAGCTCTCTCCTGGGGAATCGCTCCGCCAGGAAGCACTTGCGGAAGGGCTAGGCACGTCGCGCACCCCGCTGCGGGAAGCACTGAACCGCCTCGCGTCGGAGGGGCTGATCGAGCTGCGGCCGCATCGCAGTGCTGTCGTCGCGCCCTTCACGCAAAGGGAGATCGAAGCCGACTACGAGGCCCGGCGCCTCCTCGAGCCTGCAGCCGCGCGGCTCGCGGCCGAGCGGAGTCCCGCGCAGACAGCCCGCCGACTCGAGGCAGCAATCCGGGCTCAACGCCGCGCGGGCTCCGATCTCGACCGCCAGTTCGAAGCGAACCGGGAGTTTCACGTAGGTCTGGTCGCGGGGGCCGAGAATCCCCATCTGACCCGCTTTGTGGAATCCCTCTGGGGCGGAAGGATCGCCCCCATCTTCTACGCACGCCAGGCCCGCCGACCTGGACGCGTCAAGCGCGACCTCGCGGAACATAGTGAGATTGCGCGGCTGATCGCAGCAGGGGACGGTGCCGGGGCGGCACGGACGGTCGAGAGGCATCTGGCCGAGGCGCTCACCGAGCTCAGGACGAACGCCAGTTGATCTCGAGCCCTTCCCCGCGCCCAAACCTCTCCAGATGTGTGCTCGCAACTTCCTGGACACGCTCGAGTCCGACCTGATCCTCGGCAGACGCGCGCACGTTGAGCGCGCCGGCGGCCGGTTCCAGCTCGAACGTTCCAGTTGGGAGCATCACCCTGGTGATGGCGCCCACTCGCTTCACCTCTACCTTGTGCCCGAAGTGCTTGGCCATCCGGACGGCAAGCGCTTCCGGCTCGACCGTCCGGACGACAGCGTCGGACCTCACACGACTCCCAAGAGTCGACCGGGGTTGTCAGCAACCATGAGTCGCACGTCGTCCTCTCTCATGCCGCGGTCGACCAGCTTCGCCACGATCTTCCGAAACGAGTCCGTTGGCAGCGGGTTGTCCATTTGACCGAGGTCCGAGCCAAGGATTGACCGGTCGGCTCCGACCGCTTCGATCCAAGCCGTGAGCGTGTCGAGATCCCAGTGGTAAAAGCTCGACTCGTCGTCGTACATGCAGAGGGAGTGCTCGATCATTGCGCCGAGCTCGACCCAGCGCTTGCCGTCTTCGTGCGTGGCCTCGACGACGAAGTTCGGGTGGTTGACGAGCAGCCGCTTGACCCCCACCTCCCGGGCCGCCTCGAAGACCATCGTGATGCGATCGGGTGCCATATGACCCGAGGCCAGAATCGCGTCGGCATTCCGAATCGACTCGAGGATCTCGTAGACCTCCGGCCGCAGACCGCCGTCCTCGCCAAGGACGTCCACTGGCTCCTCCGGCTTGAGGGCGACTGCGAGCTTCGGGAACTTGAGATTCGGGTGCTGGGCGTGATGGCGAATGTGCTGGGGCGACCCGATGGTCGGAAACCACACGATGCGACCCCCCATCTTGAGAGCGAGGTCGACCGCCCGCGGATTGATGCCGCCGATTGGCCCGTTCAGCGCCACGCCGCCGTAGACCCGGACGCCACCTCCGAGCGCACCTTGACGCTCGAGGGCAAGCACGTCCATGACGGTCGAGTGATGGTGAGACTTGACGACGATTGCCGAAAACCCAGCCTCGCCGGCGAGCCGCGCCGCCTCGGCAGCGTCGATCCTCCGGGGGAGTGGGGAGGGCGCCGGGTGAACGTGCAGATCCACGGCACCCTCGAGGATGCGGGCGAGGCGGGCGTCGTCCGTCATCCGTGCATCTTCGTGACTCCCTCGGCACGAAGCAGGGCACACGCGTGCGTCCCTCCGGAATACGCTCGCGCGTGAGCAGGGGGGCGGGTCGGGACCCGAGGTAGACGCGCGTGTACCCAGGAACCGCTCAAGAGGTGGCGCCGTTCACGGCGTAGGCTTGGAGCCCGTACCCCATGATCCGGTGGGGGTAGTAGGCCTCTACGACCGGCCTGGCGTCCGCAGGCAGCGCGCCGCGCATCGCAAGCCAATTCACGACCTCGACGGACTCTGTGCCGCCTCGCAGAATGAGCTCCTCGTGGGTCAGCTCGCAGAGAGACTCAGGCTCCTCGACCATGATTCGCATGAACTCACGATCCCATTCCTCCTGCACAGCCCCGAACCGCGGGCCGGTCAGCTGGTGGGAGAGCCCGCCGGTACCGACGACGACGACGCCGAGATCCTCGGGATACGAGAGGATCGCCCGCCGGAGTGCTTGACCCAGCTTCCAGCAGCGCCGCGGGGTAGGGAGCGGGTGGAGGATGACGTTCACTGCCAGCGGGACGATCGGAATCTTCCATCCACCCTCCCCTTCGGCGAAGTCGACCATCGGCAGTGGGGAGATCACACCGTGGTCGACTTCGAGCTCCTGGCAGATCGTGGGATCGAACTCGTCCGCCACTAGGGAGCGTGCGACGTGCCACCCCAGCTTCGCGTCACCGGGAAGCGGAGGAAAAGGCCGGGCCCCGAAGCCTTCGTCGGCGATTCGATACGTATCCGCGACGCCGAGGGCAAACGTCGGATAGGCATTGAGGAAGAACTCGTCCATGTGGTCGTTGTAGATCACGACGAGCCGATCGGGCTGGAGCTCCTCGAGCCACTTCGCGACCTCCTGGAACGGCCCAAAGAGCGGCTGCCACTCTTCCGCCTCGCGCACCTCGTCCCCTGCGTCGTAGACATGCTCCATCGAAGGCGCGTGCGAGGCTCCGATACCTCCGATCACTCTTGCCATCACTTCCCTCCCGATTCGCGCATCTGCTTACCGATCTCAGGGAGCGGGGTGTCCGTGACGCCGGAGAGCTTCACCATCACGTAGATGGAAAGGCCGTGTCGCCAGAGACCGATCCAGTCTCGTTTGCGAACGAGCTCCTTCTCCTCGTCCGCCAGCTCGAACTGCGCCATCCAGCGCTCCTCGTCCTTGAGAAAGAGCGTTCGTTGTGCTTCGTCCTTCAGTGAATAGGCGGCCTTGTTGAGCCGGATGCCTCGGGTAGCGGTCTCTTCGTCGAAGAGGTCGAGGTCGCCCGGGAGGTTCTTCGGCTGCACTCGGTCGAGCCGGTCGAGGTAGTCCTGCGTTAGCTCGCTCAACTCGACTCCGGATCGAAGAGAAGGTGGAGGTGGTGAGGCGACCGGAATTCCCACCCAGAGAGCTTGGTCGGTCGCTCGGGATCGACTCTGAGATTCCGCAACCGGTCGAAGAGAATGCGGTAGCTCGTCCGGGCCTCGTACCGGCCCAGACGCGCGCCGATGCAGAGATGCGGGCCGGTCGCGAAGGCGAGATGAGCGCCCTCGCGGCGCTCCACGTCGTACCGGTCAGGGTCTGTCCACTGCCGCTCGTCGCGGTTGGCGGAGGCAAGCACGGCTGCGACGAGGGCGCCCTGCTCGAGCTTCACGCCCCCGAGCTCGGCGTCGCGAGTGGCCTGTCGGGTCGAGGTCCCCACGGGCGAATGCCAGCGGGCGCCCTCCTCGATCGCTTTGTCGATCAGCGAGTGGTCTGCCATGACCCGGGCCGACTGCTCCGGATGCGAGAGGAGCGCCCACATGGAGATCGCGATCAGGTCGGTGCCCGCCTGGAGACCGCCCACGATCATTACCTTGAGATTCGACTTGATCTCCTGACGCGTGAGGCGCTCTCCCTCGACCTCCGAGTGGAGCATGCTCGAAAGCAGCGTGTCGTCCGGAGCACCCTCCAGCCGGTCCAGAATCGGCTCGAGCGTTTCGTCCACCTCGGCGCTTGCCCGGTCCGCGATCTCCTGCTTTCCTGCGTCGGCCTCGAAGTTCGAGGCCCCGGTCGCCAGGTCGACGAACCAGCGGCGGAGGGTCTCCTCGGCCACGTCCTCGAGGCCCAAGGCCCGCCGGAGCGCCCTGGCAGAGAGAGGCTCGGCGAACTCGGACACGAACTCCACCTCGCCCCGCTCGGCGAAGGTCTCGATGAGCTCGTGTGCGAGCGGCGCGATAACTTCGTGCGGGTAGTGACCGATCGCGGCGACGCGGAACGCCGGATAGATGATCGACCTGATCCGGCTGTGGTAATCCCCTTCCGAGCCGAGCAGGTTCTTCCCGAACGTGCGGTTCAGCGTCGAAGGCTCCGTCTCCCCGGTGAAGAGATCAGGCGTCTTGTCCACATGGACGACGTCGTCCCAGCGCGTGACGAGCCAGAGCCCGACGGATTCCACCCAGGAGACGGGCTCCTCGTCCCGCAACCGCTTGTAGATCGGATATGGATCGGATTCGAGCGCCTCGACGGTGACGGTCGACCCGTATGTACCGGTCGAACTCACGTGGCCCTCCTCACTGCTTGTACCTCCTTGTACGTCATGACTGCATCGGCCGACTCACCGACGATGTCAGCGGCGTCCGAACTCTGTTCCTCCAGGTATGCGGCGAGCTGTTCGATCGCACGTGTGAGCGCATCGAAGCCCTCGATCCAGACAACCGTCGCCAGCTCGACTGCGCTCGCGCCTGCCAGGAGGGCGCGCGCGACATCCCTCCCGTCGCGGATGCCGTTCGTCGCGAGGAGTGGGAACTCGGGCCCGAACCGCTGCCGGGCCTTGGCGACCCACCGCAGGGTGAGCGGAAGCGCCCATGCACCGCCGATCGCTCCAAACGTCCCGAGCAACGGTCGCCGGGTCTCCAGATCGGGAAGGAAGCCGAGCGTTCGGCCGGCCAGGCAGACGCTGTCCGCTCCGGCAGCCCGAGCGGCTGCCGCGAGCTCGATCACAGGCCCATGGCCCGGGAGCTTCACCGTGAGCGGCAGTGCGACCGCACCCCGTACGCGACCGACGATCTCGCTCACGCGCTCCGCCTCGGCGACCAGCTCGATCGCCCCCGGGGCGGCCTCCTCGCCGTGGGCCGCTCCGAGGTTCACCTCGAGCCAGCGAACACCTGCGGCCTCGATCGTCGCTGCCATCCGCACCAGCTCGTCGACCCCGGCCGGAATGAGGCTCGCGACCACGTAGGCATCCTGCGTGCGTGCGTGCGCATCCGCGGCGACGACCATCTGCAGCCACTCCTCGAATGGCAAGGGAGAGAGGCCTGACCGGTTGAAGAGCGTTGACGACCGGCCGGCGCTCGCGACGTCCATCTCAACCCAATCGACGTCAAGCAGCGCATACTCTGCAGCCTCGAGCTGGCGACGGGCGTCCTCCGACTCGTTGGTGGACTTCACGACCACGGCGGCTGCCCCGGCGTCGACCGCGGCGCGCAGATCGTCGATCGTCATTGTGCGCTCGCTCGAGCCGCATACGATCGGGTTCTTGAGCCGAAGGGCACCGATCTCAACGGAGAGGTCAGGCACCGAGCACCGCGTTTCGGAGCAAGGTGAGATCCGTCGAGACCGCGGCATAGGTCACCCGCGGGTCGTCCAGCGCGAAGGCACCCAACGGAATCCTTGCTGCCTCGGCCGCTTCCGCGACCTCGTCGACTCGGGCTTGCACCCGCGCGGGATCGAGCTCGCAGTCCACGGTCAAGTCGGTGACGCCGAGGAACAGAACGTCTGGTGCTGCAGCGACGATCTGCTCGAGCGGTTCCTCGGTCTCCTCGGTCTCGATCTGGGCGACGATGATGGGTCCTTGTCCCTGCGCACCAAGGTAGTCGCCCAGGTCGCGTCCGCCATAGGCACCACCGGGATGGGTCAAGCTGACGGATCGCGTGCCGTCCGGTGCGTACCGGCACATCTTGCGCAGCTCGGTGACCTCCGAGGCGCGATGGACGGTCGAGAGATGTATGCCGGCAGCGCCGGCCTCGAGCAGCCGAGTCACGAGACCGCGCTCAGCGGTGGCAATCCGTACGAGCCCTGGAAACTCGAGCGTGCGGGCATGACGAAGAAGACGGAACGCATCGACGTCGGCGAGTTGCGAGTGCTCGAGATCGACGACGGCAAAGTCGAATCCCGACGCAGCAACGAGGTCGATGACCTCGGTGGAAGGGAGCTTGACGAAGAGTCCTCGAGCCGGTTTGCCGAGGTTCAGCATCTGTGACAGAGTTTCACATAGTGAGTACGAGTGTCGCAAGCTTCGACACCGTCGACCCCGCCACGGGAGAGGTCCTCGCCACGCTTCCGGTCGCCGCCGCGGCCGAGGTGAACGCTGCAGTCGAGGCGGCAAGAGCGGCTCAACCCGCCTGGGCCGCGCTCGACCCGACCGCCCGCACGAAGATCCTCGTCCGCCTCTCGGAGCTGGTCGAAGAGCACGGCGACGAGCTCGCGGAGCTCGAGTCTCGGGACGTCGGAAAACCGTTGGCTGAAGCGCGTGGGCGTGACATCAAGTTCACCGCCCAGACCTGGCTCTACTACGCGGGCTGGCCGACCAAGATCCTCGGAACGACGAACCCCGCCAACCCGGGCGTCTTCACCTACACCTTGCGCGAGCCCGTCGGCGTCGTCGGGGTCATCACACCGTGGAACTTCCCGCTCGTGATCGCCTCCTGGAAGCTCGCACCCGCGCTCGCCTGCGGCAATTCAGTCGTGCACAAACCGGCTGAGGACGCGCCCCTGACCTCGATCCGCCTGGCCGAGCTGGCGCGGGAGGCCGGGGTTCCGGAAGGCGTCTGGAACGTCGTCACGGGGGACGGCTCGACCGGAGCAGTACTCGCGGCTCACACGAGAGTCGACAAGCTTTCGTTCACCGGCTCGACCGAGGTCGGGCGAAAGATCCAGATCGCAGCAAGCAGCAACCTGAAGCGGCTCACACTCGAGCTGGGCGGTAAGTCGGCGAATATCGTCTTCTCGGACGCCGATCTCGAGCAGGCACTCGGGGGCGCGATGAACGCCACCTTCCGAAACCAGGGGGAGGTGTGCACGGCCGGCGGGCGTCTGGTCGTCGCAGAGCAGGTCGCCGACGAGCTGATCGGACGTCTCGCAGAGCGAGTGGAGAAAATTCGCCTCGGCCGAGGGCTTGACCCCGAAACTGACATGGGCCCGCTCGTCTCGGCGCGCCAGCGAGACCGTGTGCTCGGTCTCTACGAGTCGGCCCGTGACGAGGGCGCGGAAGCCGTCGTGGGGGGCGGTGAGGCCAGGGTCGCAGAGCTTCCGGAGGGCTTCTTCGTTCAGCCGACGGTCTTCGATCGTACGACGAACGACATGACGATCAACCGCGAGGAGATCTTCGGGCCTGCCGTTGCCGTGATCCGAGTCGAAAGCGAAGAGGAGGCCGTCGAGGTTGCGAACGACACGGTGTACGGCCTCGCCGCGGCAGTCTGGACGCGCGACGGAGCCAAGGCGAATCGCGTCGCACGTGCATTGCGTGCGGGCACCGTGTGGGTGAACATGTACGGCGGGCTCGACCCCTACTCCACTTTCTCGGGCCGCGGCCTCTCCGGCTACGGCTACGAATTGGGGCCCGAGTCGATCGGCGAGTACACAGCCGTGAAGACGGTGAAGACGGCGCTGTGACCCTGGCCGACCTCGACCGGGCGCACCTCGTTCATCCGCATGCGGTCGTCGGCCATCCCGCCGAGCCTGTGGTCTTCACTCGGGGTAGCGGTGCCCTTCTCTGGGACTCGGACGGAAAGGAGTACATCGACGGCACCTGCGGGCTCTGGGTCTGTCCCCTCGGCCATGGAAGGCGGGAGCTCGCCGAGGCCGCCCGCAACCAAATGGAGACCCTCGAGTACTACGCGTCCTTCTGGGACTTCTCGAACGAGCCCTCGATCGAACTCGCCGTGCGGCTCGCCGGACTCGCCCCGCCCGGCCTCGACCGGGTCTTCTACACCAACGGGGGCTCCGAGGGCACCGAAACTGCGCTGAAGCTGGCGCGGCTCGCCTGGCACTCGCAGGGCCAGCCGGATCGCACAGTCGTCCTCACGCGAAACCTCGCCTACCACGGCGTCAGCTACGGCTCGCTCGGCGCGACAGGGATTCCCCCGCTCCGTGAGGGCTTCGGGCCGCTCCCAGGCGACTTCGTCCACCTGACGCCGCCGTTCCCCTACCGGGGCACCACGACCGAAGCATTGATCACGGAGTTGGAGGCGGCAATCGCCGAGATCGGTGCCGCGCGGATCGCCGCCTTTATCGGCGAGCCCGTCATCGGCGTCGGCGGGATGGTGCCGCCACACGACGACTACTGGCCGCGCGTACAGGAGGTGTTGCGAAGCCACGACATCCTGCTCATCCTCGACGAGGTCGTGACGGCGTACGGTCGAACCGGCACCTGGTTCGCCGCCGAGCACTGGGGCGGCATAGACGCAGATCTCATTGTCACGGCGAAGGCCCTGACCAGCGGCTACTTCCCGCTTGGCGCCGTCCTGATCGGAGATCGCGTCCTCGAACTACTCGACGGCGAGCCGTTCCGCCATGGGTTCACCTACAACGGACACCCAACTGGCTGTGCCATCGCACTCGAAAACCTGAGGCTGATCGAGGAGGAAGGTCTGCTCCTCAGGGCCCGCGAGCTCGGCGACCGCCTTCTGACAGGGCTCAAAGGGCTCGAGGACCTCCCATCGGTGGCGGAAGCACGCGGCTTCGGCCTCATGGCCGGCCTCGAGCTCCAGGTCGAGGACGCAAGCGAGCTCTCGGGCCGGATCCGGGCGGCCGGCGTCATCGTCCGTGCCACAGGCCAGAAGATCGTTATGTCTCCACCACTAGTGATCTCACCCGAACAGGTCGACCGCATCGTCGACGTCCTCCACACCGAGCTCGCTCGAACACCGGTGGCGGTATGAGCGAGAAGCTCGTCGAGCGGGCACCGGTGAACCAGTCCGTGGAACGGGCGGCACATCTTCTAGGGCTCTTCTCGGTCGACGAGCCTGAGCTCACGCTCGGGGAGATCACGGCCCGGCTTGGTACGAGCAAGGCGACTGCCCATCGCTATGCAACGGCGCTCCGCCACGCCGGCCTCCTTCGACTGAGTGGCGGCGCCTACACCCTCGGCCCTCGCATCGTCGAGCTCGCTGCCACGGCCCTTGCCGGCCTTCGCATCATCAAGGTTGCCGGCCCGTACCTCGAGCGGCTCGTGTCCGAACTGAACGAGACAGCGGTGCTGTCGATCTGGGACGGGGAAGCCCCCATCGTCGTCCGCGTCGAAGACAACACCGACCGGCTCGTCCGGATCAACGTGCGAACCGGATCCCGGCTACCGCTCGACTCTGCCCAGGGCAAGGTTTTCCGCGCCTACCTCGGTGACGACGAAACCGACTCGCTCGGAGACGTCCGCGAGGTAGGGCTCGGCTTCACGGAACGCGTGGTTGAGGGGATCGCCGCGCTAGCGGCGCCGGTCTTCCAAGGAGAGGAGATCGTCGCGACCACGGCGCTCGTCGGCACGACGGCCGCGATCTCGTCCGATCCGGGCTCCGCCATGGCCCATGCCCTGCGCGACGCAGCCGCCGGGCTCTCCGCCGAGCTTGGCTTCCTACCGCCCGAAAGGAGAGAGCCGTGAAGGCTGTCCGCTGGGACGACATCCCCGACGAGCCCGTCCGCCCCGGCATCCGCCGGCGGGCTTTCGGGACCGAGGAAGTCCTGCTCGTCATGAACCACTGCGAACCCGGCATGGACGTGCGGCCCCACAGCCACGAGTTCGATCAGATCGCCATGATCACCAAAGGCCGGGCGCTCTATCACATTGGTGAGGAGCCGAACGAGGTCGGCCCCGGCTCCCTGATGCTGATCCCGGCCGGCGTCGAGCACTACATCGAGCCGCTAGGCGACGAGGTGGTCGAGAACATCGACGTCTTCGCACCGGCGCGCGAGGATTACCTGCACCTCGTGGAGTGGATGCGTAAGCGGGGCTAGCGGCGCAGAATCCGGACTTCTCCGGTCCCCCCGTCAACCGACACCCGAGCGCCGTCTGGGATCAACCGGGTCGCCACCTCCGCCCCCACGACCGTCGGAACGCCGTACTCGCGCGCAACGACGGCGGCGTGGCTCAGAATCCCACCCGTGTCGGTGACCAGGCCACCTATGGCGCCGAACAGCGGCGTCCAAGCGGGCGTCGTCGTGGTGCAAACCAGCACGTCCCCACGCTCGACCCGCTCGAAGTCCGTCGTCCCGTGCACCACTCGTGCGGTTCCCTCCGCCGAACCGGCCGAAGCCCCGGTGCCGATGATGAGGTCTCCTTCAACCCGGGCGCTTCCCGCGATGCCGTAGAACTTGGCGACCGACGAGGGCACCTCGCCCGGCTCCGGAGGAGGTCCGAGGTGCGGCGAGGGCAAAGCAGCCTTCGCAACCTCAAGCTCGCGCCTTCGCTCGGCCACCAGCCCCTGATGGCCCGATCCGTGCTCCTCGAGCACCGACTCCCGAAGCTCGGCGAGCCGCAGCATAAACACGTCGGCGGCGGCGTCGAGCTGGCCCTCTGCGACGAGCCTGCGCCCGAAGCCAAGGAGCGTCTCCCGGGTGGCCTGGAGGCCCGGATAGTCGATGTAGTAGGTGTGCGTTTCCTCAAGAGGGACAGCCGCCACCACCTGCTCCAAGAGCGCGGCGAACCGCGCGCGCTCGGTCTCGTCCGCGATCCGCGCCAGCGTCTCAGCCTGCAGGCGTTCGCGCTTCTCGCTCCGGGCAAGACGCTCGGCCGGAAGATCCCGAGGCCGCTCGAGGAAAAGCCTGACGCCGGCAAGCGCACGACCGGGGTCCTCCGCGTCACGCGGCTCCGACAACTCGTGCAGACGCGAGCGACCGCCGAACCGAAGCAGGTACCGGTCAAGCGCCGCCAGCACCTCACGCCCGGCCTGAAGCGCGCGCAGGCGCTCGAGCGCGGCCGCCGTCGGAAGCTCCAGGATCACGTCTGCGACGTCGAGTTCTCGAGCGCGCTCGGCGATCGCCCAAAGCTGCTCGTCGGCTTCGAGCGTCTCGTTCGGAAGTCCCTCGATCAACCAATACGGCTCGAGTTCGTTCTGCTTCCCGAACCGCTCTACCCAGGCGTCGTGAAGCACCTCGCGAGCCGCGTGCACAGGGATGACTGTCAGGAAATGCAGGCGCCACTGCTCGAGCACGAGCTCGACCAGGTGATCGAGCATGGCAGCGGCGACCACCGCGGGTGGACGCTCTGGCCGAAGCGACCGAAGCTCGGCGGTGATCTCCTCGACCCGCGGCCGGTACTCACGCTCCCAGCGCTCGGCGATTTCGAGCGCAGCGCGCTCGAAGCGCTCCGGATCGAAGGCCCAGTCCCGTTCGAGCTCGTGCTCGTAAGCCCAGCTGTCTTGTAACTTCGTCGTGAATCCGCCGAAGGGCGCACCGAGCTCCCGGGCGGCCGCCTGGATCCCTTCGCCCATCGCGAAGAGCCAGACGTCTGCCGAGAGCGGGCTCATCGGCTCCGGATAATGTGACGGGTCGTGGGTCCAGGTCTCGATCTGCGCGGTCATGGAAGCGTCGTGATGGGCCGGCACTGGACGAGCCAGAGCTCCGCTCCTCCCAGGCAGAACTCCACGTCGACCGGCGTGCCGAAGCCTCGCTCAGCCTCGAGAACGAGATCCGCGACCCGGACCGCCTCGTCATCGCGAAGGACGCGCGCGGCGCGGCGCTCGCGCGGCAGCTCGACCACGCCTCCACGGCCGTCCGCTGCAACGACCTTCTCCGCTGCGCGAACCCGGACGGCGCCGCCAGTCCGGTCGACCCAGTAGCGATCGGGCGTAACCAGTCCGGAGACGACGCCCTCGCCGTGGCCGAACCCCGCTTCGAGAACGACATGAGTGGCTGCCCGAGTGACGGGGTCGATGGAGAAGCCAACCCCAGCACGGTCCGATGGCACTTCGTGCTGGACGACCAGCGCCATCGCCCCCTCGCGCTCGCCCCGGTAGGTGCGAGCACGTTGAGAGTCGACGGCGCGGTAGCACTGTTCGATTGCGGCAACGAGACGGTCGAAGCCGCGGACGCCCATGACGCTGTCGTACTGGCCCGCGGCGGAGCGCCCCACTGTGTCCTCATCCGCCGCCGACGAACGAACGGCCAGAGGCTCCTCGAGCTCGCGGACCGCCTCAGTTAGGCCGCGCCAGTCCGACTCGTCCAGGCGCTGGCGCAACCGCCAGCGGGCGTGTACCTCGGTTGGAAGCACAAACGCGGGAGGAACGGGAAGCCCAAGCTCGGCAAGGCGCGCGAGTCCGGTTGCCTTTCCCCCCACCGTACCCGGGTCGAGCCGGAGGACGTCCTCGAGCCTGGCGGCCGTCACCCGGAGAAGCCGGGCGAGGACGACTCCTCCGCCTTCGCCGGCGCCAGGCTCTCTCCGAAGAGAGCCGACATCTCGAGTGTCCGAGCAAGGGCCTCCGGGTCGAGGCCGCTTGTGGACGAGATGTCTGCCGCCTCCAGCAGCACCGCCCCGGGCGGCGGAGCCTTTCCGGGACGAGTCGCCAGGCCGAGCGAAAGGTCGTCGAGCCGCCGCCACGCGATCAGGTACTCGTACGGGTTCACGACGCCGTCGTAGCCCAAGCCGAGGAGACTGGCGGGATGGATCTCGAAGTGGAGGTGCGGAGGCGTTCCGACCGCATCGCCGGTCGCGCCGACAAACCCAACCACATCGCCGGCCCTGACAGCAGCTCCCTCCTCCGCGAATGGCGAGAAGGCGGACAGATGCGCGTAGTAGAACTCGTTCCCGCTCCGGTCGCGTAGCCAGAGCCGGTTTCCTCCCAGTGAGTTGACGCCGACCGAGAAGAGGGTTCCGTCGGCGACCGCCAGGAGCGGCGTCCCGATCGGCGCGAAAATGTCGTTCCCGTGGTGCCAGCCGGTATCGGCTCGGGCCGCGCCGAAGTCGTCCGTGAATGAGGCGGCCGGCCCGTAGACGGGGAAGACGTAGCCGGCGGCCGTCAACTCGGGCTTCACATCCGAGGGAGGCGATTGGACTGTGGGCGGCGGCGAGGGGTTCGCGCCCGGAGGCTGCTCGACCGGGTCGTTAGGCGGAGCCGGGCTCTCGGGCTCGTTGGTCGCCGGCGGCGCCTTGAGAGCGCTGGCAGCGGCCTCCGCATAACCGATGGTGATGTCCGTCCCCGCCGGCAGGCCGCCGTGCGTTGCGGTCAGATGGACGTGCACGGCACTCGCAAAGACGCGTTTTCCGAGACGCCCCCGGGGTTCCGCGACCACCGCCTGCTCGAGCAGTACAGCGTAGCCCCAGTCGGCTAGCGGAACCCGTCGGTTAGGGGTCGCCACGACCGATCTCCCGAGGATCTGAATCCCGGACACGGACGAGCCGAGTAAGTCGGCTCCGCCGGTGATGCCCGAGGCAAAGGCGCGCGCACGGACCACAGCCTGGCCGACCGAGATCTCGCCGCCGAAGAGGGAGACGCCGGTCACGGAAGCGAACGCGGTCGAGGTCGCGCGCTGCCCCGAAGTGGCACGGACGCTCGTCTGGATGGCGCCGGTCGAAAGAGCGTCCAGGTACGCGTAGGAGCTCT